>DASXRH010000582.1:0-3299 GCA_036506715.1 Acidimicrobiales bacterium | reverse complement strand
CGGCCGTGCCCTCGGGGCGCGGCTTGGCGCGCTTGCGCCCGCCGCGCGAGCCGCGCCGGCGGCGCTTGCGGGCTGCTGTCTGCTCGCCGCCGGGCGCCGTGTCGTCGCCGGGCGGTCCATCCTCGCCGGCCGGCTCGGGGGCCGCGGCGATCGCCGGTTCCTCAGGGACCGGGTCGGGCGCCTCCGGGGTGCCGGAAACGTCTGTCTCGGACATGGGTGAGTTCCCTTCTCATGACGCACGCGCCTCGGCGTGCGGAGGCGGCGTCGCTGCCGGCCCGAGGTCGAGGACCTCGCGCCGGGCGCCGCCGGCCTGCGTCCATTGGTGTAACCGTGTGACCCTGGCCACCACCCACCGGGGGTCGATGGCGGCGATGGCCTCGGCGGGCCGGAGCCCGCGGGGCTGGGTGGCCAGTTCGGCCTCGAGGGCGGTGCCGACGCCGGTCGCCACCGGGGCGAGCGGTGCGGCGATGCCGGTGACGGGACCGAGCACCTGCAGGTCGAGGATGGCCGGGCGCACGTCGTCGGTGACGGTGTGGCCCTTGCGTTGCCGGGTCAGGGGGAGGGCGGCGGCCGCCAGGGCCCGGGCGACGCCGGCGCTGGCGTCGGGGGGCGCGAGGTCGCCGATCTCGATGTGCCAGGTGCAGCTCGTGACGGCCTGCTGGAGCGAGTCGGCTCCAGGCGCCAGGACGGCGGCCGCCTGCACCTCGATGCCCGCGGGCAGCATCGGCGCGAGCAGCGCGGGCAGCCGCTCGACCGTCTCGGGGTCCGGCGCGTCGCGCAGGGCCACGTCGAGGTATTCGCCGAGGGACTCGTGGCCCGTCGAGAGGGCCAGCCCGAAGCTGAGCTTGGGCCGGGGCGAGAAGCCCTCGGTGTAGGCGATGGGGACACCGGCCCGGCGCAGCGCCCGCTCCCAGATGCGGGCCACGTCGCGGTGGCTGGTGAAGCGGATCTTGCCGGCCTTGGCGAAGCGGACGCGCACCCGGGGCGCGGGGCCGGTCACGGCCGGGCTCCGGCGAGGGGGCGGGTGCGCAGGGTCACGGGCACGGCGCCCGGCAGGTGGCCGGTCGACAGGTCCTGCCCCGTGCCCTGGCTGCCGCCGGCCGGCGGGGTGGCCGACGCCACCACGTGCTCGATGCCGTAGCCGGTGCAGGCGCCGCAGTCGTAGCACGGGGTCCACCGGCAGTCGGGCAGGCCCACCTCGGCCAGGGCGTCCTGCCAGTCCTGCCACAGGAAGTCCTTGTGGAGACCGGCCGAGAGGTGGTCCCAGGGCAGGACCTCGTGCTCGGTGCGGTGGCGGTACACGTACCACTCGAGGTCGAGGCCGTGCTCGGCCAGGGCGTCGAGCCACAGGTCGAGCCGGAAGTGCTCGCTCCACTCCTGGAACGTGCCGCCCCGGCGCCACACGGTCTCGATGACCGGGCCCAGGCGGCGGTCGCCCCGGGAGGCCAGGCCCTCGATCAGGGTGGCCTTCGGGTCGTGCCAGGTGAGCTGCACGCCCTTGGCCGAGCGGGCGCCGTCGCGCAGCAGCGAGATCTTGCGGCCCAGCTCCTCGGCCGTGTTCTGCCCGAACCACTGGAACGGGGTGAAGGGCTTGGGCACGAACCCGCCCACAGACGCCTTGACCGTGACGCCCCGGGTGTGGGTGCGGCCGATGTCGACGCAGTTGCGGGCCAGGTCGAGGATGCCCAGCGTGTCCTCGTCGGTCTCGGAGGGCAGGCCGGTGAGGAAATAGAGCTTGACCCGCCGCCAGCCCGAGCGGAAGGCGCTGTCGACCGCGCCGTACAGGTCCTCCTCCCGGATGAGCTTGTTGATGATCTGGCGCATGCGCCAGGTGCCGGCCTCGGGGGCGAAGGTGAGGCCGGTGCGCCGGGCCTTCTGGATCTGGCCGGCGATGCCGACGGTGAAGGCGTCGACCCGCAGGCTGGGGAGGCTGACCGACACCTGGCCGCAGCTGGTGGGGTCGTCGACGATGTCGCGGACCACGCCCTCGATGCCCGAGAAGTCGGCGGTCGACAGGCTGGTCAGCGCCACCTCGTCGTAGCCGGTGCGGCGCAGGCCCTCGCTCACCATGGTGCGGACCTGGTCGGCCGGCCGCTCGCGGACCGGGCGGGTGATCATGCCCGCCTGGCAGAAGCGGCAGCCCCGGGTGCAGCCCCGGAACACCTCGACGTTGAGGCGGTCGTGCACCACCTCGGTGAGCGGCACCAGCTGGTTGCGGGGATAGGGCCAGGCGGCCAGGTCGGCTATGGTGCGCTTCTCGACCCGCTCGGGCACGTCGGGGAAGCGGGGGCGGATGGCCCGGATGGCCGGGCCGTCGTAGTCGACCTCGTACAGCGACGGCACGTACACGCCGGTGACCTGGGCCAGCTCGCGCAGCATGTGCTCGCGGCTGCCCTCGGTGCGGCCCGACGCCTTCCACCGGCCGATCACCTCAGTGATCTCGGACACGACCTCCTCGCCGTCGCCCAGCACGACGAAGTCGAGGAAGTCGGCCAGGGGCTCGGGGTTGTAGGTGCAGTGGCCGCCCGCCGCCACCAGCGGGTGCTCGGGGCGGCGCTCGGCGGCCCGCACCGGCACACCGGAAAGGTCGACGCAGTTGAGCAGGTTGGTGTAGGTCAGCTCGGCCGACAGGTTGAAGGCCAGCACGTCGAACTCGCGGGCCGGGCGGTGGGTGTCGACGGAGAACAGGGGGATGCGCTCGCGCCGCAGCACGGACTCGAGGTCGCCCCAGGGCGCGTAGGAGCGCTCGGCCACGGCGTCGGCCCGCTCGTTGAGGATCTCGTAAAGGATCTGCAGGCCCTGGTTGGGCAGCCCGATCTCGTAGGTGTCGGGGTAGGTGAGCAGCCACGACACGGTGCGGGGCCCTGCCTGCGGACGCTGCGCGCCGAGCTCGAGCCCGATGTAGCGGGCCGGCTTCTCCACCCCCGCCAGGTGGGGCTCGAGCTGCGTCCAGAGGGATGACATGTCGGGTCAAGGGTAGCGGGACGCCGCTCGGTGCCCCGAACCACGCGGGCCGCGGTCGGTCCCACCCGGCCCCACCAGGGCCGGACGGCTAGCGTGCCGACCGTGGGGAGCACGTTCGCTGGGGTCATCGCGCGACGCGTGGCACCCCGGGTACGCTCCGCGACCGACGGCCCCGACCAGGGGGACGCCGGCGACGGCGGGGCACCGGGCCCCCGCGATGACCCCGGCGCGGCGCCGATCCACCGCTGGCGCGACCTCGACCGCCGGTCGCGGCTAGCGGGTGCCGCCGTCAGCGCCGCGCTGCTCGTCGCCCCCGTGGTGGCCTTCCTGTACTT
>DASXRH010000581.1:0-2104 GCA_036506715.1 Acidimicrobiales bacterium | reverse complement strand
GCCCCCCTTGTCGGCGTCGGCGGCGGCGCGGACGTCGAGCACCCGGTAGGCCATGCGGCTGGTCACCCGCTCGACCGCCCAGCCCTCGGCGGCCAGCCACCGGTGCAGCGAGTCGGCGCCCAGGTGCTTCTGCACCACGAGCAGGCCGTACCCGGCCGGTGCGAGCCGGCCCAGCCACCCGGCCAGCAGGTCGTGCAGCACCGCCTTGCCCACCCGCACCGGCGGGTTGGACCACACGGCGGCGAACCGGAGGTCGGCGGGCACCTCGTCGGGGGCGGCCACCCGCACGTTGCCCAGCCCGGCGGCCGCGGCGTTGGCGGCGGTCAGGCGGCGGGCCCGCTCGTTGACGTCGACCGCCCACACGGTGGCGCCCGGCGCCCGGGCCGCCATGGTGAGGGCGATGGGCCCGTAGCCGCAGCCGAGGTCGAGCAGGTCGCCGGCCGGGGGCGGGGCCGGCGCCGCCAGCAGCAGCACCTTGGTGCCGGGGTCGACCCGGCCCGCCGAGAACACCCCGCGGTCGGTGGCCAGGGCGAGCGACAGGTCGGGCAGGTCGAGGCGGACCGAGCCCGGGCGCGAGCGGGCCTGCGGGGCGGGGGTGAAGTAGTGGGAGGCGGGCGGCGGTGTGGATGAGCCCACGGCCAGCGACGGTAGCCTTGTCGGCCATGGCTCCCTACGCGATACGGATGGTCGGCGACCCGGTGCTGCGCCAGCGAGCGGCCGAGGTCACCACCATCGACGGGCGCCTGGCCAAGCTGGCCGACGACATGATCGTCACCATGTACGAGGCCCCCGGGGTGGGCCTCGCCGCCCCCCAGGTGGGGGTCGAGAAGCGGCTGTTCGTCTACGACATCGGCGAGGGGCCGCGGACCCTCATCAACCCCGCCATCACCGAGAGCGACGGCGAGTGGGCCTTCGACGAGGGGTGCCTGTCGGTGCCCGGCCTGTCGTGGGAGATCGTGCGGCCCAAGCGGGTGCTGCTCACGGGCATCGACCTCGACGGCAACGACGTGGCGATCGAGGCCGACGAGATCCTGGCCCGGTGCTTCCAGCACGAGATCGACCACCTGGACGGCGTGCTACTGCTCGAGCGGCTCGACGGCGACACCCGCAAGGCGGCGCTCAAGACCATTCGCGAGCTGGGCATCGGTCCGTCGGCCCTGGCCGACGCCGAGCCGAAGCGCACCGGGCTGTCGTTCGGCAGGTGAGCCCGGCGCCGGCGCCGGCCCACCCGCGGCGCCTCGTGTTCCTTGGCACCCCCGAGGCGTCGGTCGTGCCCCTGCGGGGGCTGGTCGAGGCCGGCCGGGAGGTGGCGCTGGTCGTGTCCCAGCCCGACCGCCGCCGGGGCCGGGGCGGCGCCACGTCGCCGTCGCCGGTCAAGCAGGCCGCCCGCGAGCTGGGGCTGCCGGTGTCCGACACGGTCGACGACGTGCTGGACGTCGGCGCCGACCTGGGCGTGGTCGCCGCCTTCGGCCGGCTGATCAGGCCGCACGTCCTGGCGGCGCTGCCGATGGTCAACCTCCACTTCTCGCTGCTGCCCCGGTGGCGGGGCGCGGCGCCGGTCGAGCGGGCCATCCTGGCCGGCGACGACCGCACCGGCGTCGACCTCATGGTGGTGGAGGAGGGGCTCGACACCGGCGGGATCTACGACCGGGCCGAGCTGGCGATCGGCCCCGACGACACGGCCGACGAGCTGCGGGCCCGGCTGGCGGTGCTCGGCACCGACCTGCTGCTGGCCGCCCTGGACGCCGGTCTGGGCGAGCCCCGCCCCCAGGAGGGCGAGACCACCTACGCCCGCAAGATCGACCCGGCCGAGCTGGCCATCGACTGGGCCGCCCCGGCGGTGGCCGTGCACCGGCTGGTGCGGGTGGGCGGCGCCTGGACCACCCACGACGGGGCCCGGCTCAAGGTGTGGCGCACCGCGCTCGCCCCGGTGGCCGGCGCCATCCCCGTGCGGGCGGGCGACGACCCGCTGTGGCTGGTCGAGGTCCAGCCCGAGGGGCGCCGGCGCATGCCCGCCCGGGCCTGGGCCAACGGCGTCACCGGCGACCCCACCGCCGGCCTCGGCCGGTGACCGGCCGCCCGGCGCGGGCCGGTGCCCGCCGCC
>DASXRH010000580.1:0-14073 GCA_036506715.1 Acidimicrobiales bacterium | reverse complement strand
GCAGTGGCAGAAGGGCGAGAAGACGTCGACCAACCCGATCGCGTCGATCTTCGCCTGGACGCGGGGCCTGAACTTCCGGGCCAAGCTCGACGCCACCACCGAGGTCGCCCGGTTCGCCACCACGCTGGAGGACGTGTGCGTGCAGACGGTCGAGGCCGGCCAGATGACCAAGGACCTGGCCCTGATCGTGGGCGGCGACACCCCGTGGCTGACGACGGACGAGTTCCTCGACGCCCTGGACGTCAACCTCAACAAGGCGATGGCGGGCTAGCTCACTCGGTGTCCGCCGAGTCGCTCCTGGCCGCGGCCCGCCGGCGGATGTGGGTGGTGAGGACCGAGACCACCGCGGCCACGAACACCAGATCGAACGTGATCTGGATGATGACCAGCACCCGTGCGAGCTGGCCGGTGGCGTGGACGTCGCCGAAGCCCACCGTGCCCAGCGTGCTGAGCGTGAAGTAGAGGGCGTCGGTCTTGGTGCTGAGGTCGGCGAACTGGGTGTCGTCGGCCTGTTGCAGCGCGAAGTAGCCGAGCGAGAACACCGGCACGATCACGGAGATGAGCAGTATCAGGCTGTCGGCCCGGACGTCGGGGTCGTCGACGCGGCTGCCCACCAGCAGGCGCAGCTGGCGGATGATCAGCCACACCAGCACGCCCAGCCCGATCAGCAGGCCGAAGACGCTGAGGATCACCCCACCGATGCTCGGCAGGTCGCCCACCGGGGCCGCGTAGTAGATGACCAGCACGCTGATCAGCGCCAGCAGGTCGCGCCGCACCCGTTTGGCCATGGCGGGTTTCTACCGCCGCATCAGGCGAGCGGCCAGTAG
Organism: Acidimicrobiales bacterium; assembly: GCA_036506715.1. Lineage (GTDB taxonomy): Bacteria > Actinomycetota > Acidimicrobiia > Acidimicrobiales > VFJN01 > ZC4RG19. The sequence goes on along the minus strand of DASXRH010000580.1, from coordinate 13,246 downwards.
CCGGGCACCTCGTGGTGCGGCGTGTCGAGGTAGACCTTGGCCTCGGGCGGCCCGGCGAACCGCCCGTGGCTCCAGCGGACCTCGATGTGGCCGGCCACCGTGCGGTCCCCGCCCCCGACCCCGTCCTCGACCGTGGCCGCCCACCCCACCACCGGCTGGCGCGAGGCCACCGCCTCGACGGCGAACCGCCGCAACCGGAACGATTGGCGCCAGTCCCACGGGCTGCCCACCCGCAGCCGCACGAGCCGGCTGCCGTCGGAGCCCAGCACGAAGTAGCTGGCCGCCGCCACCCGCAGGAACCGCCACAGCGTGGCCTCCCGCACCCGCTCGCTGCGCAGCGCCGCCCGCCACCGGTCGGCCGACGCCGCGGCCACCGCCGCCGACAGCGCGGCGTAGGCCTCGGCCGCCGCCGGCGACGTCCACGCCCCCCGGCCCAGTGCCGCCGCCAGCTGCCGGCGCTGCGGCGGCGCCAGCGCCGTGGCCCGGGACGGCAGCGCCGGGGCCAGGCCGGTCTCGAAGCACACCACGTCGTAGAGCGCCTGGACCTCGGCCGGCGCCACCTCGGCGAACCAGTCGCCGCCCCCGTTCCCGGCCGCCGGGGCGAACACCGACCACGGCGCGGCGTTGAGCTGGATCCGCGAGTTGTACTTGCAGCTCACCAGGTAGACGTGGTCGATGCGGAGGTCTGCCGGGATGGGCTCGACGCCCGGCGGCCGCTGGGGGCCCTTCCACTCGACCACCGCCGGCGGCCGCCCCCGCAGCCCGTCGGCCGCGGCCAGGAACGCGACCCCGTTGACCCAGGCGGCGGCGAACTCGGCCCGGTAGCGCCCCGCCCGCTCGAGCGCCCGCAGCCGCTCCCACCGCTCGGCGCCCACGCCGCCGAAGGCGGCCGGCGGGGCGGCCAGCGCCGCCGCCAGGCCGGGGGCGCCGAAGGTGGCCAGCCCGGTGACGACCTCGGTGATCTCGGTGCGGTCGGCGGGCACGGGAAGCCGGCGGGCGGACCGGGCCGGCCCTCAGCCGCCGCCCGGCAGCAGGTCGCCGATGGGGGCCACCACCGCGTCGGCCCCGTCGCCGTCGGCCGCGGCATAGGCCCGCAGCCGCTCGACGGTGGCGGCGGCGGTCTCGAGCGGCAGCACGTCGACGTACACGCGGCCCCGGGCCGCGGCCAGCGCCCCGCCGCCGGGCGCCCGCCGGCCGGGGACGGCGGTCGCCAGCACGAGCAGCCGCTGGGACCCGAACCCTGACAGCCGGGCCGCCCGGCCCAGCGTGCGCTCGAGCACGTCGGTGCGGCGCAGCCCCGGCCGGCCCACGCTGAACCCGCCGACGACGTCGACCAGCCACGCCCGGCCCGCCGGGTCGGTGGCCACGAGCGGCACGTCGACGCCGCCGGCCCTGCGGCCCCGGCGGGCGTCGACGGCGAAGCCGGCCTCGGCCAGCAGCGCCGCGGCCCGCTCGACCGACTTGTCGCCCAGCGCCGACGCGACCTGCGGCCCGCCTGCCGCGGCCACCCGGGCCCGCTCGGCCGCCACCCGGGTGCGGGCGGCGTCGACGTAGGCGGGATCGGTGTCGTAGCCGAGGTAGCGACGCCCGGTGCGCACGGCGGCCACCGCCGTCGACCCCGACCCCATGAACGGGTCGAGCACCACGTCGCCCTTCCATGTGTACAGCTCGATGAACCGGTGGGGCAGCTCGACCGGGAACGGCGCCGGGTGGCCGACCCGGGTGGCGCTCTCGGGCGCCAGCTCCCACACGTCGAGCGTGGCCTCCATGAACTCGTCGGCGCTGGTGGTGACCTCGTGCGGCAGACCGGCGGCCGCCCGCCGCCGGCGGTCGAGCGCCCGGTCGAACCGACCCTTGGATGCCACCACCACCCGCTCGGTGAGGTCGCGCAGCACCGGGTTGGCCGGGCTGCGGAACGACCCCCACGCGCAGTTGCCCCCCGCGCCGCGGGCCTTGCGCCACACGACCTCGCCCCGCAGCAGCAGGCCCAGCCGGTCCTGGAGGATGCCGATCACGTCGGCCGACAGCGACCGGTAGGGCTTGCGGCCCAGGTTGGCCACGTTGACGGCGATGCGACCCCCGGGCTCGAGCTTGGTGACGCACTCGGCGAACACGCCGGTGAGCATCTCGAGGTAGTCGGCGTAGGAGGCCGGGATGGCGCCCCGGCCCAGCTCCTCCTCGTATTGCTTGCCGGCGAAGTAGGGCGGCGACGTGACCACCAGCGCCACCGACCCGGGCTGCACCCGGTCCATCGCCCGGGCGTCGCCCAGGTGGATCTCGTCGACCACGCCTGGCGGGTGGACCTCGGCGTCGTCGGACAGCACGGGGGGCGAGAACCGCTTGTAGAACCCGGCCGAGTCGTGGTTCTCGCGGCGGGACACGCCGAAGGCCGACGTCGCCGTCGCCTGCCTGCGCCCGGTGCCTGGGGCCACTCGCAACCCTCTCGCTGCTGCCATGCCGACCACGGTAGGGGCGGGGTGTGACACCCAAGGCCGGCGCCGCCCGAGGGTAGCGAGCCGGACGCTGCCGCCGGTGCACTCACCTTCGGCTGGTGTCAGGCCGGGCGTAGCCCCAGGGCGTCGACGATGCGCAGGACCGAGGCCGAGCGGTTGAGCGCGTAGAGGTGGAGGCCGGGGGCGCCGGCGTCGAGCAGGCGGGCCGCGAGGTCGGTGGCGACCTCGACGCCGATGTCGCGCACGGCGTCGGGGTCTTCGGCCACGGCCTCGAGGCGGGCCAGCAGGTCGGCGGGCACGACCGAGCCGTTCATCGTGGCCATGCGGACCAGGCCGGCCACGTTGACCGCCGGCATGACGCCGGGGAGGACCGGTGTGGTGCAGCCGAGGTGGTCGAGCTCGTCGACCATGCGCAGATAGTCGTCGGCCACGAAGAAGAACTGGGTGATCCCGAAGTCGGCGGCGGCCAGCTTGGTGGCCAGGTGGCGGCGGTCGGCGGGCCGGTCGCCCGCCGAGCGGGGGTGGAGCTCGGGATGGGCGGCCACGCCCACCGAGAAGTCGCCCGGGTGGCGGCGCACGAGGTCGACCAGCTCGAGCGCGTAGGTGAAGTCGCCGCCGGGGTCGCTGCCGTCGGTCGGCGGGTCGCCGGCCAGGGCCAGGATGTTGTGGACGCCCCCGGCCGCGTACTCGTCGAGCAGGTCGGTGATCTGCGGCCGGGTGTGGCCCGAGCAGGTCAGGTGGGCCATGGCCGGGAACGGCTGGGTGCGGTTGACGTCGACCACGATGTCGCGGGTGCGATCACGGGTCGACCCGCCGGCCCCGTAGGTGACCGACACGAACGAGGGCCGCAGCGGGGCCAGCTCGTGGATCGTCTTCTCGAGCTGGCGTTGGGCCTCGTCGGACTTGGGCGGGAAGAACTCGAAGCTCAGCGTGCGGCCGGCGGCCAGCAGGTCGGCGATCTTGTCGCCGTGCCGGGGCGCGGAAGTCATGGGTCAGCTCCTGATGACGTCGGGTTGTCCGTCACCGGGCCGGATGCAGCAGCACCACCCATGTCGGCCCGAAGGCACGACATCCTACTCGCTGGTCACCGGCGGGTCGCCACGTCGGCCCGCTCGGCGATCTCCACCGTGTTGCGCAGCAGCATGGCCACCGTCGTGGGTCCGACCCCGCCGAGGCGGGGGGTGATCCAGGAGGCGACCTCGCCCACGGCCTCGTCGACGTCGGGCAGCAGGCGGCGGCCCTCCCAGCTGACCCCGCCGCTGACCACCACCGCGCCGGGCCGCACCATGTCGGGCGTGACGATCGACGGCGAGCCGACGGCGGCGATGACCACGTCGGCCTGCCGGGTGTAGGCGCCGACGTCGGGCACCCCGGTGTGGACCACGGTGACGGCCGCGTTGGCGCCCGGCTGCTTGAGGGTCAGCAGCAGGCTGAGCGGCCGGCCGAGGGTGGGGCCCCGCCCGACGATCACGACGTGGCGGCCGCCGATGTCGATGCCGTAGTGGATGAGCATCTCGCGGATGCCGGCCGGGGTGGCCGGCACCGGGCCGTCCTCCTGGAGGACGAGATTGCCCAGGCTGGCGGGGTGGAGGCCGTCGGCGTCCTTGGCCGGGTCCATGGCCAGCAGCGCGGCGTTGAAGTCGAACTGCGCCGGCACCGGGTACTGGACGAGGTAGCCGTCGACGGCAGGGTCGGCGTTGAACCGGTCGACCGCGGCCAGCAGGTCGGCCTGGGTGCCGTCGCCGGGCACGCCGATGTGGTGGCTGCGCATGCCGACCTGCTCGCAGGCCTCGTGCTTCTTGCGGACGTAGCCGGCGGACGCGGGGTCGTCGCCAACCAGGATCGTGCCCAGGCCGACGGTCTTGCCCTGGCCGGCCAGGGCCGCCACCCGCTTGGTGACGTCGGCCACCACGGCCTCGGCGACCGGGGCGCCGGCAAGGAGCTGTGCGGTCATCGGTCCCAGTGTCGCACGACGAACCGGCGCGCGATCGCTGCGAAGATCGCAGGGTTCGCGCGCCGGTTGGCGGGCACGGCTCAGTGGAGGAAGTGGCGCTCGCCGGTGAAGACCATCGCCACGCCCCGTTCGTCGGCCCGCGCGATGTTGCGCTCGTCGCCCACCGAGCCGCCGGGTTGGATGATGACTGCCACCCCGGCGTCGGCGGCGGCGTCGATGCCGTCGGGGAAGGGGTAGAAGGCGTCGCTGGCGCACGCGCCTCCTGCCGCGCGGCCGGCGGCCTTGGCCGCGGCCAGCTCACCCGACTCGACCCGGTTCTGCTGGCCGGCGCCGATGCCCCAGGCCGTGCCGTCCTTGGCCAGCACGATGGCGTTGGACTTGACCCAGCCGCACACCCGCCAGGCCAGCTCGGCGTCGGCGTACTCGGCCTCGGTGGGCTGGCGTTCGGTCACCACCCGCCAGTCGGCCCGGCCGGTGATGAACCGGTGGGGGTCCTGCAGCAGCAGCCCGCCGGTGATGGGCCGCAGGTGCCAGGCGTCGCGCACCGGGGCCGGCGCCTCGAGGATGCGGGTGTTCTTGCGCTTGGCCGCCAGCGCCTCGATGGCGCCGGGCCCGTAGGCGGGGGCGATCACGACGTCGGCCTGGGCGGCGGCCACCATGCGCTGGACCGTGGCCTCGTCGACCGGCTCGCTGACGGCCACGATGCCCCCGAAGGCCGAGCGCTCGTCGCACTCGAAGGCCCGCTGGTAGGCGTCGGCCAGGGTGCCGGCCACGGCGGCCCCGCACGGGTTGGCGTGCTTGATGATGGCGGCCGCCGGGCGGCCGAACCGCTGGGCCAGGTCGTGGACCAGCAGCCAGGCGGCGTCGGCGTCGTAGAGGTTGAGGTAGCTGAGCGCGAGCCCGCCGTGCTGGATGAGCGACGCCCACCACGGCTCGGCGCCGCCACCGGTCGCCCGGTACAGGGCCGCCCGCTGGTGGGGGTTCTCGCCGTAGCGCAGCGCCAGCGGCTCGCGCCGGTAGGCGAGGTGGACCGACGGCGGCAGGTCTCCCGCCCCCGGCTCGGCCTCGGCCGAGGCGTCGAACCAGGTGACGACGGCGGCGTCATAGGCGGCGGTCAGGGCGAAGGCGGTGCGGGCCAGCCGCCGGCGGGTGGCGGCGCCCACCCGGCCCTCGGCCCGGATCTCCTCCAGCACGGCCGGATAGTCGGCCGGGTCGGTGAGCACGGCCACCGAGGCGTGGTTCTTGGCCGCGGCCCGGATCATGGCCGGGCCGCCGATGTCGATGAGGTCCTCGGCCCCGCCGGCGCCGTGCTCGAACGTGGCCGGGTCGGCGCCGAAGGGGTAGAGGTTGACCACCACCAGGTCGAACGGCTCGATGCCGTGGGCCGCCATGTCGGCGGCGTGGGCGGGGTCGGACGGGTCGGCGAGGATGCCGCCGTGCACCTTCGGGTGCAGCGTCACCACCCGGTGCCCGAGGATGGCGGGGAACCCGGTGATCTCGGCGGTGTCGGTCACCGCCAGGCCGGCCTCCCGCAGCGCGGCGGCGGTGCCACCCGACGACACCAGGTCGACGCCCATGTCGGCCAGCTCGCGGGCGAAGTCGACGATGCCCGTCTTGTCGTACACCGAGAGCAGTGCCCTCACGCGTCGTCCTCCAGGAATGTGCGGATGGTGGCGGGGTACAGGCGGCGCTCGACCTGCTTGATGCGCTCGTGCAGGGTCTCCTCGGTGTCACCGGGGAGGACGGGGACGGCCTCCTGGGCCAGGATCGGACCGTCGTCGACCTCGGCGGTGGCGACGTGCACGGTGGTGCCGGTGACCTTGACCCCGGCAGCCAGGGCGTCGCGCACGGCGTGCCAGCCCTTGAACGCCGGCAGCAGTGCCGGATGGGTGTTGAGCACCCGCCCGGGGAAGGCGGCGGGCAGGTCGGGCACGACGGTGCCGAACCCGGCCATGGCGACGAGGTCGATGTCGTGGGCGCGCAGGACCTTGATCAGCCGCTCGCCGTACGCCCGCCGATCGAAGGCGGCGCCCCACTCCGTGCGTTCGACCAGCTCGGCGGGCACACCGTGCTGCTCGGCGATGCCCAGCGCCCGGCACGGCCGGTCCGCCACCACCAGCCGCAGGGGTAACCCCCCAGCGAGGATGGCGTGCAGTAGGGTGCCGCTGCCCGAGGCGAGCACGGCGATTTGTGCTGGGGGCATCAGGGCGATGCTAGCGGTCTGGGTCACCGCATCCCGGTGCACCAACAGGCCGTCCACGACCGAGGGCGACCACGTCTTGACCTACGCACAGCGAGGCGCAATCGCATGGACCTGAACAAACTGACCACGGCCGACAGGGTGGTGAGCATCTCGGCGATCGTCTTCCTGATCGCCATGTTCCTGCCCTGGTGGGGCATCTCGACCGACTTCGGCTCGGCGTCGAACACCGGTACCGACTACTTCCTGACCGGGTGGATCCCGCTGCTGCTGGCCATCGCCATGGTGGTGGCCATCGCGCTGACCCGGTTCGGCACGGCGCAGCTGCCCAAGCTCCCGATCCCCTGGGGCCAGGCCTTCCTCATCGCCGGCGGCCTGGCGGCCGTGCTGGTGATCCTGCGGCTCATCGTCCCGGCCGACGAGGGCTCGGGCAGCTTCTCGGTCGACCTCGACCGCAAGTGGGGCCTGTTCGTGGCGGTCATCGCCGCGATCGGGCTCGCCGTCGGCGGGTTCCTCAAGAGTAAGGAGCCCGAGGACACCTACGTCGCGGGCTCGGCGGCCGGGGGTTACCCCGGTTCGCCGCCGCCCCCGCCGCCGCCCGGCGGCACGTCGTTCTGATCCGGACGACCCGGTACGGCACGAGGCCCCGTCGCTGCGGCGGGGCCTCGTCGCGTCCGGGTGGGAACGGCGGTGCCGCTCAGAGCTCGTGCACGACCTCGACCATGAGCTGGCCGGCCTCGGTGGGGTTGAGGCCCACGCGGGCCCCGGCCTCGCGCAGGGCGTCCATCTTGGCCTGGGCCGTGCCCTTGCCCCCGGAGACGATGGCGCCGGCGTGGCCCATCTTCTTGCCGGGGGGCGCGGTCACGCCGGCGATGTAGCTCACGACCGGTTTGGACATCTTGGAGGCGATGAACTCGGCGGCCTCCTCCTCGGCCGACCCGCCGATCTCGCCGATCATCATCACGGCGTGGGTGCCGGGGTCGGCCTCGAAGGCCTCGAGGCAGTCGATGAACGACGTGCCCGGCACCGGGTCGCCGCCGATGCCGACGCAGGTCGAGACGCCGATGTCGTTGAGCTTGAGCTCGTACAGCGCCTGGTAGGTGAGGGTGCCCGACCGGCTGACGATGCCGACCGTGGTCTCGCCCTCGACCGGGGCCTTGGCGATGTGGCCGGCGGTGATGCCGATGTTGGCCCGCCCCGGGCTGATGATGCCGGGGCAGTTGGGCCCCAGCAGTTGCACGTCGGGGAAGTCGCGCCTGAGCTCGTTGTAGAACCAGGCCTCGTCCTGGGCGGGCACGCCCTCGGTGATGCAGACGATGAAGGTGACGCCGCCCTCGGCCGCCTCGATCACCGCGTCGCGCACCCCGGGGGCGGGGATGAAGATGCAGCTGGCGGAGGCGCCGGTGGCCTCGACGGCGTCGCCCACCGAGGCGAACACCGGGATGCCCTCGACGTCGGTGCCGGCCTTGCGGGGGTTGGTGCCCGCCACCACCTGGGTGCCGTACTCGCGGTTGAGCAGCCCGTAGAACCGGCCCTGGCTGCCGGTGAGGCCCTGGTAGACGACCTTGGTGGTCTCGTCGACGAAAATCGCCATCGGTCTACGACCTCACTTCCCGGCCAGCGCCACGACGGCCCGGGCGGCGTCGAGCATCGTCGGTTGCATCTGGAGCTTGTCGGACAGGTGCGGCTCGAGGATCTCGCGGCCGAGGTCGGCGTTGGTTCCGTCGAGCCGGATCACGATGGGCACGTCGATGTCGACCCGGTCGAGGGCGGTGACGATGCCGTTGGCCACCTCCTCGCCCTTGGTGATGCCGCCGAAGATGTTGATGAAGATCGAGCGGACCTCGGGGTCGTTGGTGATGACCTCGAGGGCGCCCGCCATGACCTCGGCCGAGGCGCCGCCGCCGACGTCGAGGAAGTTGGCGGGCTCGCCGCCCACCTGGTTGACGATGTCGACGGTCGACATGGCCAGGCCGGCGCCGTTGGCGATCACGCCCACGAAGCCGTCGAGCCCCACATACTGCAGGCCCTTCTCGTGGGCGAGCTGCTCGCGCTCGTCGCGCACCTGGGTGGCCTCGTAGGGCTCGTAGTCCGGGTGGCGGAACAGCGCGTTGCCGTCGAGGGTGACCTTGGCGTCGAGCGCGTGGACCTCGCCGGTCGGCGTGAGGATCAGCGGGTTGATCTCGACCAGGTCGGCGTCGCCCTCGACGTAGGCCCTGTACAGCTGGAGCAGGATGGCGACGGCGCCCTCGGTGGCCGCGGGGTCGAGCTCGGCGGCCGCCACCCACGCCCGGGCCTGGTCCTCGGTCAGCCCGTCGACCGGGTCGACCCAGATCTTGGCGATGGCGTCGGGATCCTCGGCCGCCACGGCCTCGATCTCGACGCCGCCCCGGGCGGACAGCATGCCGAGGTGCTTCTTGGCCGAGCGGTCGAGGGTGAAGCTGGCGTAGTACTCGTCGGCGATGTCGGAGGCCAGCTCGATCCACAGCGTCTCGACGGTGTGGCCCTTGATGTCCATGCCGAGGATGTTGCCGGCATGGGTGCGGACCTCGTCCGCGCTGCCGGCCAGCTTGATGCCGCCGGCCTTGCCGCGGCCGCCCACCTGGACCTGGGCCTTGACCACCACCGGGTAGCCGATGCGCTCGGCGGCGGCCACGGCGTCGTCGACGGTGGTGACGGCCTCGCCCGGGCTGACCGGGATGCCGTAGCGGGCGAAGAACTGCTTGCCTTGGTATTCGTACAGGTCCAAGGGCGGAGCTCCTGTGCTGGGTGGGCGCGCCGGTTTCGTGGGACACGGCGACGGATGGCGATACTACGGGCGTGGCCCTGACCCCTCCCAAGTCCAGCCCATGAGCCCCGTCGCCCAGAGCCGGGGCCACGCGGGGCGCGCGCTCGTGGTGGCCGGGGTCGGCGTGCTGGTGGCGCTCGGCATCGCGTTCGCCGTGGCCCGGCTGGCCAACCAGGGCAAGGTCGAGGTGCGGCTGGGGTCGGACACGTTCTCGCAGCAGAACGCCGAGGACGCCGCCCGGCGGGTGGCCGACGGCGGGCCGCTGCTCTACGCGGACACCGCCGGGGGCGACCGAGACATCGTGCTCCAGCACCTGGGCGACGATCCCGACCTGGGGTGGATCGCCCTGGCCGCCCGGCCGCCGGGGGTGTCGCGGGAGTGCACGATCCAGTCCCGCGACCGGGACGAGCCGTTCCGGCTGCTCGACCCCGACGGCGAGGTGAGCGAGGCGTGCGACGGCCGCGAGTTCCCGCCCGACGGCGAGGGGCTGCCCAGCTACCAGGTGTCGGTGCGGGACGGGAAGCTCGACGTCGACCTCAACGCCGCCGACCGGGCCACGTCGACCACCCGCTGACGGCCGGCCGCCCGCGCCGGGTCAGGCCCGGAGCTGGAGCTCGACCAGCTGGCCCTTAAGGTGGGCCGCGCCCCAGAACCGGCTGTCGCCCACCGCCACCAGCTCGTCGATGCCGGCCGGGATCGACAGCGCCGCCACCAGGTCGCCGGTGCCGGCGTCGAGGGCCGTGGCCAGCCCGGCGCGGTCGTCGGTGACCCAGGCCAGCGACCCGGCGGCGGCGATGGCGGCGCCGAGGGCGTACTGGCTGACCAGGCCGTCCTGGGGGTCGACGACGGTGGTGCCGCCCGGTTCCTGGTCGGTGATCAGCACCCGGCCGCCCACCGCCGCCAGGTCGAAGGCGTCGGCCGGCAGGCCGACGGTGGGCACGAGGGCGTGGCTGTGGCGGGCCAGGGTGATGGGGTCGAACGAGCTGAGGTGGCGCCCGTCCTCGGCCGCCACCGAGATCCACAGGGTGCCGTCGCCGTAGGCCAGGTCGACGCCGCCGGCGATGCGGCCGACCTCGGGGAGCTGGCGGCTGGCCACGACGTTGCCGGTGGCGGCGTCGAGGCGGCGCAGCCGGCCGTCGTCGCTGACCGCCCACACCGAGCCGTCGCCGGCGGTGAGCGCGGTGCCGTCCACCCCCCGGCCGAAGTCGATCTCGCCCGCCGCCGTGCCGGTGATGGCGTCGATGCGGAGCAGGCCCTCGTGCACGATCGGCACCCAGGCGTAGCCGCCGGCCAGGGCGATGCCGTGGTGGTGGCGGGCGCTTGGCACCGGGCCGGGGATCGGGACCTCGGCCAGGATCGCGCCCGACGTCGGGTCCAGCCGCACGGCCCGCCACACGCCGGCGTCGTCGATGGCGGTGGCCCACAGGCCCTCGGCGCCGAAGGCGACGGCGAACGGCCCCTGCATGTAGGGCCCGCCCGGCCCGACGTGGACCGAGGTGAGCACGATCGCCCGCCCGTCCGCCGGCCGGGTGTCGCCCAGCGTGACCGGCGCCAGCACGGTCGGCGGCGGGCTGGGCACGGTGGTGCCCGGTGTCCCGGTCAGGTCGCCGTTTCCCTGCCCGCCAGTGCGGCCGCCGCCCGTGTCCCCCGCCCCCGCCCCACCGCGCCCGCTGGCCGTGGACCCACCGCCGCCGTCCCCGGCGGTCACCACCACGGCCAGCGCCGCCACGAGAACGGCGCCCACGGCGACAAGCCCGGCCACCCGCCGCCCCCGCGACCGGCTGTCCTCGCCCCGCCCGCCGCGCCGGGTGGACACCCGGTCGCTGCTGTAGGATGCACCCAACGCGGGCCCGACGGGCCCCATGGGCCCCGGCCGGGCACCGCCACCGGCGGACACCTCCACCCGTCCCCGGCCGACGGGTTCACGGCGTACCGGCGCGGCGGGCCGCGCCGCCGGCGCCGGCATGACCCGGGTCGGTGCCACCGGCCGCTTCCGGGCACCGGCCCCGCGTGCCGGCCGCGCCGTCGCGCGGGCGGGGGCGAGCCGGGCCACCAGCGCGGCGACGACGGCGGGATCAGCAACCGGGGGGTCAGGGCCGGCCGAGCCCGGGGCGGGTCCGGCGAGCAGGGCCTCGATCTCGGGTTCGGGCTTGCCGAGGATGCGCGCCACCTCGGCCGGCGGGAGGCCCTCGCGGGCGTGGAGGGCGGTGACGACCCGGGCCACGGTCGCAGCGGCGACGGGCGGGTCGCCGGCGGCGGGAGACCGCAGCCGGTCGGCCAACCGGTCGCGGGAGGCGGCGAGCAGCACGCCCAGCTGGAGGCAGTCGGGGTCGCCGGCGGCGAACGCCTCGGCCACCGGCTCGAACGTCGCTGCGGTCACCCGCTCGGCCAGCTCGGCGTCGCCGGTCGTGTCGGCCAGGTAGCGATACACGGCCGGCAGCGTCGCCTCGACCCCGTCGCGGAACGACGGCCAGGGCACACCGGATGTCGGGGGCCGGTTCACGTCAGTCGCCTCCGCACCAGTCTCGCCCCGTCGGAGGCCCGCGACCAGCCCCGTCGCCGCCCCCGGACGCGGCAACGGCGGCTGCCCGGTGGGCGGCCGCCGCACCCCCGATCGGGGATCGCCGGGTGTCGGAGCCGGCGATCCCCGATGGTCGCTGGGGGGGCGATCAGTATCCTGAGCCGGACGGCATGGTCGACGCGGTGGTAGCGCTGGCCGCCGGGGCGGCGTTCTGGTCGAGCTGGCCGTCGGGCGTGACCACGAACCACTGCCCGCCCGTGCCCTGACCGGTGGTGTCACCAGGGGCCGAGTCGCTGGCGAAGGTGTAGAGCGGCCAGTCGCCCGCCTGGAGCTGGTGGGTGCCGTCGGGGCGGGCGATCACGCTGAAGATCGAGCTGTCCAGCCCGGCGGGCAGGGTCGTGCCGTCGACCGCGACCGGCGGCCACGCCTGGGAGCAGGCGTCGACGCAGTTGGAGGTGCCGGGCGTGTCCTTCATGAACCCGTAGACGGTCATGCCGTCGCTGTTGGCGAGGATCTCGCCCAGGTCGGTGGCGGTCGGCTTCACCAGGGCCGAGGACCCGCCGCTCGACGACTCGGCGGGGGCGCTGGAGCTGCCGCTGTCTGACGACGTCGACGAGTTGCCGGAGTCCGACCCGCAGGCAGCGAGCAGGACCGCAGCGGCGATCACGCAGGTGACGAGCTTGATACGCACAGGTCTCTCTCCCTGATGTCCCACTCTGTGACGGTGTGCAGTACGCCCAGTGCGGGCCTGCGGTTCGCGGTTTTTCCGTACCAACCGCATCGCGGCGACCACGGAAGGCCGGGACGCGACAGACTTGCGCCTGCATGGGCCCTGACGACGCCGACCTCGTGGCGCGCTTCGCCGCCGGCGACGACCAGGCGGTCAAGGCGGTGTACGAGCGGTTCGCCCGCCCGGTGCTCACCGTTGCCATGAGCGCGCTCGGTCGCCGGGACCTGGCCGACGAGGTGGTGCAGACCACCATGCTCAAGGTCTGGCGTGGCGCCGCCACCTTCGACCCCTCCCGGGAGCTGGCGCCCTGGGTGTACGCGATCGCCCGGCGCGCCGCCATCGACGTGCACCGGCGCGAGAGCCGGGCGCCCGTCCCCCAGGCGCTGGGCGACGACGAGATAGCCGTCGAGCCGCTGTCGTTCGCCCGCACGTGGGAGGCGTGGGAGGTCCGCAGCGCGGTCGAGAAGCTGCCCGCCGACGAGCAGGCCGTCGTCCGACTCGCCCACCTCCAGGGCTTGTCCCACCGCGAGGTGGCCGCGGAGCTGGGCGTGCCGATCGGCACGGTGAAGTCCCGGTCGGCCCGGGCCCACCGGCGGCTGG
>DASXRH010000579.1:0-8861 GCA_036506715.1 Acidimicrobiales bacterium | reverse complement strand
CGGCGGTCGTCCTGCCAGGCCAGGGCGACGATCGGCGTCGACAGGCGGACCGTGCGGCGGACGTCGAAGCGGTCGTAGCAGTCCTCGACGTAGGCCAGGATCTCGGGCTGGGTGGCGTAGGTGCGCGACCAGTGGGGGTTGGGGGCGAAGGACAGGCTGTAGAGGTGCGACGGCACGTCGCACGCCGCCCCCGGGTAGCTGTTGGCCCGCCAGGTGCCGCCGACGCCGTCGTCCCGCTCGAAGATCACGACGTCGTCGACACCGCTCTCGGCCAGCTCGTGGGCCATGGCCAGGCCGCCGAACCCGGCGCCCAGGATGGCCACCTCCCACCGCTCGACCGAGCGGGCGGTCATGGCGCCGCGGGGTGGTGGATCACGGCCATTGGACGGAGAGTTTAGACTCGGAGTCCAAGGTCGTGGTCAGGAGGCGCGGTGCGCAGGCTCCCCCCCGGGATGCGAGAGAAGGTGCTGGCGGCGGCCGAGCTGTTCGCCGAGGCCGGCCTGGACGGCACCAAGATGGAGGACGTCGCCGCCGCCACCGGGGTTCCGAAGGCGACGCTCTACTACTACTTCGACGGCAAGGAGGACATCCTCGCCTTCCTGTTCGTCGAGATCCTCGACGAGCTCGGGCGGGCCGTCGCCGGCGCGGTGGCGGGGGACGGCACCGCCGCCGAGCGGCTGCGGGCCGTGGTGCTGGCCCACCTCGGCGTGATCGAGGCCTTCCCGGCCGCCAGCCGGGCGCTGCAGTTCGACCTGGGCCGGGCGGCCCGCAGCCCGGTGATCGCCCGTCACACCGACGCCGCGTTCGTCGAGCCGGTGCGGTCGCTCCTGGAGGAGGGGGCCCGCGACGGCAGCCTCCGCCGGGTCGACCACCCCCGCCTGGTGGCCACCGCCATCCTCGGGGCCGTGGCCACCACCGGGCTCAACGCCCTCACGCCCCGGGCCCGGCGGCCGCTCGCCCGCGTGGCCGACGATCTCACGACCTTCGTCCTCGCGGGGGTGGCGGCATGACGGCGGGACCGGCGGTGGTCGTCGGCGGTGGGTCGGGCATCGGGGCGGCCGTCGTCGCCCGCCAGCGGGCGGCCCGCGCCGACGTGGTCGTGTGGGACGTGAGCGGCCCGGCCGACCTCGTGTGCGACATCGCCGACGCCGACCAGGTCGACGCGGCCGCCGCCCGCACCGTCGAGCGGTGGGGCGTGCCGGCGACGGTGACCGTGACCGCGGGCGTGGGCCATGGCGGCCTGCTGCTCGACGCGCCGGCCGACGACTGGGACCGGGTGGTGGGGATCAACGCCAAGGGGGTCTGGCTGGCCCTGCGGGCGCTGGCCCGGCCGATGCTGGCCGCCGGGGGCGGGTCGATGGTGACCACCAGCAGCGTGAGCGCCCGCCTGGCCGACCGGGGGATGGGGCTGTACTGCGCGTCGAAGGCCGCGCTCGACATGGTGGTCCGGGTGGCCGCCGCCGAGTGGGCCCCGGGCCTGCGGGTCAACGGCGTGGCCCCGGGCGTCACCGACACCCCGATGCTCGGCCCCGCGCCCCGCTCCGGCCCCTGGCTCGCCGGGGTGGCCGGCCGCACCGCGCTCGGCCGCCTGGGCACCCCCGACGACATCGCCGAGGCGATCCTCGCACTCCACGCCCTGACCTGGGTGACCGGCGAGATCGTCACCTGCGACGGTGGCCTCGCGCTCCGCAGCCCCATCGACCCCCCGGGTGCCCCCGGCCACAACGGCTAGTCCGGCAGCTCGGTGCGGCCCAGCTCCCGGGCGGCGGCGGGGACGTAGGGCTCGGGGGCGAACGGTCCCTGGTCGACCGACGTGAGCCGCAGCTCGGGGAGGACGAGGTTGGGCGGCTGGGTGTCGAGCCAGGCCACCGCCTCGGCCACCTCGTCGACGCCGAGGGTGCGCATGGGGAAGCGGACGTCCTCCAGCATGGGGGTGGCGACCGGACCGGTGGTGACCACATGGACGGCGATGCCGTCGCGCTCGACCTCGCGGCCCAGCGCGGCGGCGAAGGCGTTGAGCCCCGCCTTCGACGCCGAGTAGGCCGACCGGCCCGGCTGCGGGGCGTGGGCCGAGGTCGAGGACAGGAAGATCATGCGCCCGCCGGGCCCCATGGCCGGCAGCGCGGCGTGGGCCATCACGAAGGCCGACGTGAGGTTGGCGCGGACCACCGCCGCGAACGTGTCGACCGTCTCCGTGCGCACGAACGTCCCCGCCATGACCCCGGCCGCGTGCACCAGCAGGTCGACCCGACCGGCCTCGGCCACCACCCGGGCGGCGGCCGCGGGGTCGGCGCTGTCGGCCGCCACCCACCGGGCGCCGGCCTCGCTGGCGGCGGCCCGCAGGGGCGCCTCGGTGCGGGCGGCCAGCACCACGTCGTAGCCCCGGGCGGCCAGCAGGCGGCCGACGCCGAGCCCGATGCCGCTGCTGCCCCCGGTGACGATCGCTACCCTCGGGCCGCCATCCACAGGGGAGGAAGCTACTTGTACGACCTGCCCGGCATCGACGTGCGGGCGGACGGTCCGGTGCGCATCGCCACCCTCGACCGGCCCGACACGCTCAACGCCTTCACCGAGGACCTCCACGCCCAGTTCGTCGCTCTGTGGGACCGCGTAGAGCGGGACGAGGACTGCCGGGCCGTCGTGCTCACCGGGGCCGGCCGGGCGTTCAGCGCCGGGGGCAGCTACGACGACTTCGAGCGCCGCCGGGTCGACCTGGCCGCCCGCCGCCGCAGCCTGCGCCTGGCCCGCCGGTTGGTCGACGAGATGCTGGCCGTGGCCGTGCCGGTGGTTGCGGCCGTCAACGGCCCCGCCGTCGGCCTCGGGTGCACGGTCACCACCTTGTGCGACGTGGTGTTCATGGCCGAGGGGGCGTTCCTGGCCGACACCCACGTGTCGGTGGCGCTGGTGGCGGGCGACGGTGGCGCGGTGACGTGGCCGGCGCTGACGAGCCTGCTGCGGGCCAAGCAGTACCTGCTCACCGGCGACCGCATCCCGGCCGCCGACGCCGTGGCCCTCGGGCTGGCCAACTTCGCCGTGCCCGCCGAGCGCCTGCTCGACGAGGCGCTGGCCTTCGCCCACCGCCTGGCCGCCCAGCCGGCCCAGGCCGTCCAGGAGACCAAGGCCCTGCTCAACCAGCACCTGCGGGCCAACGCCACCCGCGCGCTCGGCTACGGGCTGGCCGCCGAGAGCCAGTCCCACGACCTCCCGGAGTACGAGGCGCTGGGCGAGAAGCTCAAGCCCCCGGCGCCGTGACCAGCAGGCGCTTGAGCAGCTTGCCGGTCGGCAGCCGCGGCAGCTCGGCGACGAAGCGCACCGAGCGCGGGCACTTGAAGTGGCTGAGCCGGTCGCGGCACCAGGCGATCAGCTCGGCCTCGTCCACCGTGGCTCCCGCGGCCCGCTGGACGAACGCGGTGACCTGCTCGCCCATGTCGGGGTCGGGGGTGCCGACCACGGCCACGTCGGCCACCGCGGGGTGGACGACGAGCACGTCCTCGACCTCGCGCGGGTAGATGTTGACCCCGCCGCTGATGATCATGTGCGAGGCCCGGTCGGTCAGGTACAGGTAGCCGTCGGCGTCGACCCGGCCGACGTCGCCCAGCCAGCTCCAGCCCCGCGGGTCCCAGGCCGCCTTCGTCTTGTCGGGGTCGCGGTGGTACTCGAAGCGGCGGGTGGTCTCGAACCAGACCTCGCCCTCCTCGCCCACCGGCAGCTCCTCGCCGCCCTCGCCGACGATGTGGATGGCCCCGGTCATCGACCGGCCGACCGAGCCCGGGTGGGCCAGCCAGTCCTCGGGGCCGATGTAGCAGAAGCCGGCGCCCTCGCTGCCGCTGTAGAACTCGTGGACGATGGGGCCCAGCCAGTCGTGGGTGGCCCGCTTGACCTCCACGGGGCACGGTGCCGCCGCGTGCACCACCATGCGCAGGCTGGACAGGTCGTGGCGGGCGCGCTCCTCGGCGCTCAGCTTCAGCAGGCGGATCATGTGGGTGGGGACCAGTTGGACGTGGGTGACCCGGTGGCGCTCGATCGCCGCCAGCAGCTCCAGCGGATCGAACCGCTCCATCACGACGGCGGTGCCGCCCAGGCGCTGGGTGCCGGTCGTCCACCCGGCCGGCGCCGCGTGGTAGAGCGGGGCGGGGCTGAGGTAGACGGTGTCGGCGGTGAAGCCGAACAGCCCGGTGAGCAGCCGGGTCAGGAACGACGGGGCGCCGAGGTCGCCCTCGGCCAGCGGCGGCAGGATGCCCTTGGGGCGGCCGGTCGTGCCCGACGAGTAGAACATCCAGCCGCCTTCGCGCTGGCCGGGCAGGTCGCCGGCGTCGAGGCCGGCCACCAGGTCGTCGTAGCGCTCGAACCCGGGCAGGTCGCCGTCGACGGCGATGCGGGTGGTGACGGCGGCGAGGGCGTCGCCCATCCCACCCACCACGCCCGCCAGCCGGGCGGTGGCGACGAGGGCGGTGGCGTCGCAGTCGGCCACGATGTAGCCGGCCTCGTCGGCGGTCAGGTGCCAGTTGATGGGGGTGACGTAGCAACCGAGGCGCTGGGCCCCCCACACGACGTCGTAGAACTCGGGCTGGTTGTCGAGCAGCACGGCGACGTGGTCGCCGACGCCGAGCCCCCGGTCGCGCAGCATCCGGGCGCACCGCAGGGACGCCTCGTCGATCTCCCGGTAGGTGCGGGTGGCCCCCGAGGGAACCATGACCAGCGCCGGCCGGTCGGGGGTGGCGGCGGCGTGGGCGCAGATGTGCTCGCCGGCGGGATCGACCGCGGTCACGCCGACCCCGGGCGGGCGGTGAGGAGGCGGTGGGCGGCGTCGCCGAGGAACAGCGCCATGGACTCGTCCGACAGCGGCAGGGCCCGGGCGGCGTCGAGCGCCTTGCGGGCCGGGATGACCGGGTGGTCGGAGGCGAACAGCACGCGGCCCCGGCCCCGGGACGAGTCCATGAACCGCACCAGCGCCGGGTCCATGTAGGTGGCGAGGTAGGCCGACGTCATGAGGTGGAGCCGGGGCCACTTGAGCATGTACTGGATGAGCAGGGCCTCGTAGGGGTGGCCCATGTGGGCTCCGACGACCGTGAGGCCGGGGAAGTCGATGAGCACGTCCTCCAGCAGCACCGGGTCCTGGCACCGGGAGCGCACCTGGGGGCCGGGCACGCCGACGTTGATCGACACCGGCAGGCCCAGCTCCTCGCAGGTGGCGTACACCGGGTAGTAGAGGCGGTGGTTGAGCTCGTACTGCTCGACCAGCGGGGTGACCCGCACGATGGCCACGGCCGGGTGCTGGGCCAGCTCGCGGACCCGGGCGCAGTTGCGGCGCGGCCGGCCCGCCCGGTCGACGGTGGGCGCCACCAGGAACCGGCCGGGGTGCCGGTCGGCGATGGCCACGACGTCCTCGGGGGCGTAGTCGCCCTCGCGCCGCGAGCGCCCGGGGTCGGACAGGCCGCTGGTGAGCACGCCGAGGTCGACGCCGGCGTCGTCCATGGTTGCCAGCAGGCCCTCGACGGTGGGGCTGCGGGCCAGGTCGGGGCCGAACAGCTCGACCACGCCCCGCTGGGCGTCCTGCGCCACCCACTGCGTCGCGAACCGCTCGGGGATCAGGTTCACCCAGCCGTCCACGATCATGGCCGGACAGTACCTGACACGACTGTTATAAGGACGACTACCATCCCCGGCATGGTCGACCTCGGGTTCCGGCCGTTCGATGCCGACAACCACTACTACGAGGCGGAGGACGCCTTCATCCGCCACATCGACCCGGCCATGGCCAAGCGGTGCATGCAGTGGGCCGACGTGGGCGGCAAGCGGCGCCTGCTGGTGGGCGGGAGGATCAACAAGTTCATCCCCAACCCCACCTTCGACCCCATCGCCAAGCCGGGCAGCCTCGAGGACTACTTCCGGGGCCGCAACGACGAGGGCCTCGACCTCAAGACGATGTTCGGCGACCTCGAGCCCATCGACCGCCACCCCGGCTACCGCCAGCGGGAGGCCCGGCTGGCGCTGCTCGACGAGCAGGGGATGGACGGCGCCCTGCTTTTCCCCACCCTCGGCGTCGGCATGCAGGAGGCGCTGCGGCGCGACCTGCCCGCCCTCCACGCCGCCTTCACGGCCTTCAACACCTGGCTCGACGACGACTGGGGCTTCGACCGGGGCGACGGCCGCCTCTACGCGGCACCGATGATCACCTTCGCCGACCCCGAGCGGGCGGCGGTCGAGGTCGCCCGGGTGCTCGATCTCGGCGCCCGCATCCTCGTCACCATCCCCGGCCCCGTCCCCGACGGCGACGAGGGCTACCTCTCGCCCGGCGACCCGCGGTTCGACCCCGTGTGGGGGCTCATCGCCGAGGCGGGCGTGCCGCTGGCGCTGCACGCCGGGCTCAGCGGGGTCAGCCACTACGGCCGGTTCTGGCGGATGGGCGGCGACGCCGGCGGCGCGGGCTTCGAGGGGTTCAGGCACGCGGCGTTCCCGCTGGTGGCCTTCCAGGACCGGGGCATCTCCGACACGTTCGCCGCCCTCATCTGCCACGGCGTGCTCGAGCGGTTCCCGGCCCTGCGGCTGGCGTCGATCGAGAACGGGGCGATGTGGGTGCCCGACCTGCTGCGCAACCTGGCCGCGGCCAGGGGGAAGATGCCCTTCGCCTTCGCCGAGCACCCGGTCGAGCAGTTCCGGCGCCAGGTGTGGGTGGCCCCCTACTACGAGGACGACATGGCGATGCTCAAGGACGCGCTGGGCGTCGACCGGCTGCTGTTCGGCTCCGACTTCCCCCACACCGAGGGCCTGCCCGAGCCGGCCATGTACGTGAAGGACATTCCCGGCTTCACCCCCGAGGAGACCCGCCGGGTCATGCGGGACAACGTCCTCGACCTGCTCGGCGCCGGCTGACCCCGTGGCACGCCTGGGGTTCGTGGGGCTCGGGAACATCGGTGGCGCCGTCGCGGCCCACCTGGTGACCGACGGCCACGAGGTCACCGTCACCGACCTCGACGGCGAGCGGGCCCGGGCCGTCGCCGGCGCCACCCCCGTGGACTCGGTGGCCGAGGTGGCGGCGGCCGCCGACATCACGTTCACGTCGCTGCCGTCGCCGGCGGCGGTGGCCGCGGTGGCGGGGGAGTGGGCCGGCGCCGCCGCGCCCGGCGCGGTCCTGGTCGACCTGTCGACCACGGCACCGGCCGGCAACCAGGAGATCGCCGCCGCGCTGGCCGAGCGGGGACTGCACTTCGTGGAGGCCCCGCTGACCGGTGGCGCCGCCGGCGCCCGCGACCGGTCGCTGGTGTTCATGGTGGGGGGCGAGCCCGACCCGGTGGCCCGGGTCGCGCCGCTGCTCGACGAACTCGGCCGGGCCACCTTCCACCTGGGGCCGGTGGGCACGGGCACCACCATGAAGCTGGTCAACAGCCTGCTGGCCTTCGCGTGCACGTGGGCGTCGCTGGAGGCGCTGGCCCTGGCCGTGGCCGGGGGCGTCGACGTCCGCCGGGCCGTCGAGGTCGTCCGCACCGGCGGGGCGACGAACTTCTTCGTGGACCGGGCGGTCGACGGCATCGACCAGCGGGGCCGGCCCGTCGACTTCGCCCTGGCCCTGGCGGCCAAGGACGCCCACCTGGTCAGCGAGGTGGCCGCAGCCCACGGCGTTTCGGGGGCGGTGGCCGCCGCCCTGGTCGAGGTGCTGGACGACGTCGTGGGCCGCGGCCTCGGCGACCGCGACTGGAGCGACCTGGTCCTGGCGGCCGAGCAGCGCAGCGGCGTCACGCTGTCGATGGCGCCCGGGCGGGAGGGCCGAGTGGGCCGGGTGCCGATCGAGGAGGGGTACTTCACCGTCCCGTCCGACCCCGACGAGCGCCCACGCCTGCTGGGCAGCCGCTGCACCGCGTGCGGCGAGGTGTTCTTCCCGCGGCGGCTGGTGTGCGCCCGCTGCCTCCACGAGGGGTG
Organism: Acidimicrobiales bacterium; assembly: GCA_036506715.1. Classification (GTDB taxonomy): domain Bacteria; phylum Actinomycetota; class Acidimicrobiia; order Acidimicrobiales; family VFJN01; genus ZC4RG19. The sequence continues at coordinate 944 of DASXRH010000579.1, read as the reverse complement.
CGACGACGTCGAGCTGGGGCCCACCGGGCGGCTGTGGACCTGGACCTACGTGCGCGTGCCGCTGTTCGCCAAGAAGGACGGCTCGGTGTCCGCCTACGGCGTCGGCCAGGTCGACTTGCCCGAGGGCCCCCGGGTCCAGGCCATCCTCCTCGGCGGGCCCGACGACTTCGCCATCGGCATGGAGGTCGAGCTGGACGTCGAGGTGCTGCGGACCGACGGCGACGGCAACGACGTGGTGATCCACCGCTTCCGGCCCACGGCGGTCGGGCCGTGAGGATCGACGGCGTGGCCGTGGCCGGCGTGGGCATGGTCCGGTTCGACACCTACCCCGGGCGCAGCTCGGCCGAGCTGGCCCGCGACGCCGGGCTGGCGGCCCTGCACGACGCCGGCATCACGCTGGCCGCCGTGGACGAGGCGTTCGTCGGCTACATCCAGCCGGCGACCATGGTCGGGGTCAAGGCCATGAAGGAGCTGGGTCTCACCGGCCTCCCCGTGACCCACGTCGAGAACGCGTCGGCCACCGGGCTGGTGGCCTTCCGGGAGGCGGCGTGGGCGGTGGCGTCGGGCCGCGCCGAGGTGGCCCTGGCCCTCGCCTTCGACAAGATGACCGAGATGGCCGGGGGCGGGCGCCGGTCGGGCTCGCGGGGCACCGGACGCGACGAGCTCGACGCCACGATCCTGCCGGCCGCCTACTTCGCCCTCTGGGCCCAGCGGCGCATGCACGACCACGGCACCAAGCCCGAGACCTTCGCCGCCATCGCCGCCAAGAACTGGAACCACGGCGCCCGCTGCCCGTGGAGCCACCGCCAAGCCGACCACGTCGTCACCGCCGAGGAGGTGCTGGCGTCGCGCGTGGTGTCCGAGCCGCTGACCGCGATGATGGCCTGCCCGGCCGACGACGGCGCGGCCTGCGTCATCATCGCCGCCGAGGAGATCGTCCGGCG
>DASXRH010000578.1:0-4839 GCA_036506715.1 Acidimicrobiales bacterium | reverse complement strand
GGCGCCAGCGAGCCTGAACCCGCGCCGACGCTCGCTCCGGACCCAGGCGCCGCCGAGCCGGAGCCCATGCCGACGCTCGATCCGGCCCCGGGCGCTACCGAGCCGGAGGCTGCTGTCGCTCCTGCCCTCGGCGCCGCCGAGTCGGAGCCGGGGCCGACCCTCGGTCCGGCTGCGGGCACCGCCGAGCCGGAGCCCGAGCCGACGCCGGCCCCGGCCACGGGCGCCGCCGAGCAGGCCGCGGACGGGTCTGCCAAGGCCACCGAACCGGCCGCCGACGGATCTGCGGGCGCCATGGAGCCGGCTGCGGCCGCGGCCGACCCCAGCCCGGCGGCGGGGGCCAACGGCAACGGGGCGGTGAAGGGCAACGGCGCCGTCGAGGCGGCCGGCCCGTCCGCGCCCGACGACCCCGACACCACGGCCGAGCTCGCGCGCCCGGGCGAGTCCCCGGAGGCCGGCGAGGCCCGTCGCCGCCGGCGGCGCGCCGGTGCCCGCCATGCCGCCGGCCGGACGCCCAAGGGCGGCGGCCACAAGCCCAACCCCGGCAGCCCGTCGTGATCGCCGCCGGTCGCCACGCCGCCGCTGCCCGCCGATCGCTGCCGGCCGGCCGGTCGTGACCGACGACGCCGAGCCCGCGGCCGCAGGCCCCCCGGCCGATGCCGGGCCCGCCACCGGCCCGTCCGCCGAGGGTGAGGGCGCGGAGCCGGCCGCTGCGCCCGAGGCCGGCGACGAGACCAAGGTCCCCGCGGGTGTCGGCGCCGCCGGCGCCGCCGGGGCGGCGGCCACCACGCCCGTCGAGCGGGCGCTGCGGCGGCTGCGGCCGCCCGAGCACGCGCCCGACTTCTGGACCAAGCTCGACACCCGGCTGGCCGACGAGCCCCAGCTGCGGCTGGCGCCGCGGGCGGCGATCCGGCCGATCACCCAGCCGCCGCCGGTCATCGACGACCGCAACCTGGCCAGCAGCCTGGCCAACGGGCTGTCGCCGGCCGAGCGCGGGCCGCGGCGCGGCCCGTCGCCGGTCCGGCTGATCGTCATCGGGGTGGTGGCGGTGTTCGCCCTGCTGGTGGGCCTGGCCGCCCTCCAGCCCGACGACGAGCGGACCGCCACCGACGGTCCCGGCGCCACGACAGACAGCTCCGTGGGCCGGGCGCCGACCAGCGGGGACGGCGCCGGCACGGCCACGACCCCGCCGCCGCCCACGCTCCCGCCCGGGGCGGTCGACCCGGCAGCCCCGCTCGAGCCCTCAGGGGTCGGTCCGCTGCGCATCGGCAGCACGCTCGGTGACCTCCAGGCCGCGGGCGTGCAGATCCAGCCCGACGAGTCCACGTTCAGGGGCTCGGGGGGCACCTGCTACGACGCCCGGGTCACCGGCGCGCTCGACCTGCGCCTCCGGTTCCGGGCCCCCGACGGCCGGCGGCGGGCCAGCGAGCCGGCCGAGGGTGTGCTGGCGGCGATCTCGATCGAGTCCGCGCTGCCCACCACCCGGCCGGCCAACAGCGGCATCACCCTCGGCTCCCCCCAGGATGCGGTCCTCGCCGCCTACGCCGGCACCCTCGACGAGCGCATCCACCCGTTCGTGCCCGGCGGCAAGATCTACCGGGCCGACGCGGGCAACGGCACCGGGATCGCCTTCCTCACCGACGGCACCAACGTCATCGGCATCAGCGTGGGCGAGATGGACGTCATCAAGTTCGTCAACGACTGCCGCTGAACCCACCGCCGGGCGCCGGTTTTCCTGGTCACGAGCGGCTTTGGCCCCTCGTGCAAACGCTCACTAGGCTCCCGCGACGTGTCGGACCTCCTCCGCTCGTACCTCACGGCAGGGATCTTCCTGGCCGTGGCGGTAGCCCTCGTGGCCGCCGTCATGGGGCTCGGCAGCCTGGTCCGCCCCACCCGCCCGCAGCCCGAGAAGTACGTGAACTACGAGTCGGGGGTCGACCCCGCCGGGTCGATGTGGGGTCAGACCCAGGTCAGGTACTACCTGTTCGCCCTGCTGTTCGTGTTGTTCGACGTCGAGGCCGTCTTCATCTTCCCGTTCGCCACCCGAGCCGAGGAATACGGTTGGTTCGGGTTCACCGAAATGGGCATCTTCATCGCCGTCCTCGCTCTCGGGCTGCTCTACGCGTGGAAGAAGAAGGTCCTCCGCTGGATCTGACACGCCTCACCCCGCTGACAATGGACGTCCGCTGATGGGTCTCGTCGAGAGCGGCAAGCTGCCGAAGCCGCTCACATCGCTGCTGAACACCGCCCGCAAGTACAGCCTCTGGGCCTACCAGTGGGGCCTCGCCTGCTGCGCCATCGAGATGGGCGCCGCCTTCGCCTCGCCCCGCTACGACGTCATGCGCCTGGGCGTCATCCCGCTGCCGGCCAGCCCCCGCCAAGCCGACGTGGTGGTCATCTCGGGCACCGTCACCGACAAGATGGTCCCCGCCATCAAGCGCCTCTACGAGCAGATGGCCGACCCCAAGTACGTCATCTCGATGGGCAGCTGCACCAACTGCGGCGGGCCCTACTGGGACAGCTACTCGGTGACCAAGGGCGTCGATCAGGTCGTGCCCGTCGACGTCTACATCCCCGGGTGCCCGCCCCGGCCCGAGGCCTTGCTCGAGGGCATCGTGCTGCTCCAGCAGCGCATCGGCAGGGAAGACATGGCCGACCGCTGGCGGGGTGACCCCCTGGTGGTGCAGTGATGGCCGACACCGACACCGCCACCGCCGAGCCCGAGGCCGCCCCCACCGACGAGGCCCGCGAAGCCGTGCTGGCCACGCTCACCGACGCACTGGGCGACGAGCTGGTCGGTCACCACATCGCCCCCGGCCGGGGCCTGTGGATCCGGGTCACCCGCGACGCCTGGGTCGCTGCCGCCGAGCACGCCAAGGCCCGCCTCGGCTTCCACTTCTTCGACTACCTGTCGGCCATCGACTGGATGCCGTCGCCGTGGGGCCGCTACGAGGACAGCGCCGTCGACGTGGGCGTCATCCCGTTCGACCCGGCGGCCCCCGTCGAGACCGGCGTGGCGGGCGGCGACACCCGGTTCCAGCTCATGTGCCGGCTGGCCAACGTGCGCCGGCCCGAGCCCCACCTCAACGTGGTGATCAAGACCGACCTGCCGGACGACGACCTGCGGGCCGCCAGCCTCGTGCGCCTCTACCCCGGGGCCAACTGGCACGAGCGCGAATGCTGGGAGATGTTCGGCATCACCTTCGACGGCCACCCCGGTCTGCGCCACCTCTACCTGCCGGGCGAGTTCGAGGGCCACCCCCTGCGCAAGGACTTCCCGCTGCTCGCCCGGCTGGTCAAGCCGTGGCCGGGCATCGTCGACGTCGAGCCCATGCCTGGCGAGGCGGCGGGCGACGCGGAGGGCGACGCCGCCGCCGAAGGAGGCGAGTGATGGCCACCGTCACCGAGCGCCAGCAGCGGGCCTACGTCGATGCCCAAGCGGCCGACGCCCGGGTCAACGTCGAGCTCGAGACCGACGAGGGCATGGTCCTCAACCTCGGTCCCCAGCACCCGGCCACCCACGGCACGCTGCGGGTCACCGCCAAGCTCGACGGCGAGCAGGTGGTGTGGGCCGACGTGGTGCCCGGGTACATGCACCGGGGCTACGAGAAGCTGACCGAGGTCCGCACCTACCCCCAGATCACCACGCTGGTGAACCGCATCGACTGGCTGGGCAGCTTCGCCAACGAGGTGCCGTTCATCCTGGCGGCCGAGCAGCTGATGGAGATCGAGGCCCCGCCCCGGGCCCGCCACATACGCACGATCCTGTTCGAGATGGCCCGCGTGGCCAACATCGTGCTGTTCCTCGGCGACCTCGGCGTCCAGCTGGGGGCGGTCACCCCGGCGTTCTTCGCCTTCCGCGACCGCGAGCACGTGCTCGACCAGATCGAGTCGGTGACCGGCGGCCGCTTCCACCCCAACTTCGACCGCATCGGCGGCCTCAAGGACGACCTGCCCAAGGGGTGGGTCGCCGACACCAAGGCCGTCATGGTCCGCATCCGCAACTTCTGCGACGAGATCGAGACGCTGCTGTTCGGCAACGAGATCTTCGAGGCCCGCACCCGGGGCGTCGGCGTCATCCCCGCCGAGGTCGGCCTCGGCTACGGGCTCACCGGGGCCAACATCCGGGCCTCGGGCGTCGTCTGGGACCTGCGCCGCGACGGCCGGATCGCCGGGCTGGCGCACGGCGACGTCGACTGGCAGGTGTGGACCCACCCCGACGGCGACAGCTTCGCCCGCTGCTGGGTGCGCCTGCAGGAGACCCGCGAGGCCACCAAGATCATCGACCAGCTGTGCGACGGCCTGCCCGGCGGGCCGATCATGGCCAAGGTCCCCCGCATCATCAAGGTGCCGGCCGGCGAGGCCTACGTCGAGACCGAGAACCCGCTCGGCGCCATGGGCTACTACGTCGTCAGCAAGGGCGACCTCGGGCCCTTCCGCACCAAGATCCGCTCGGCCAGCTTCTCCAACGTGTCGGTCGTTCCCTGGCTGCTCCGGGGCGTCTACGTGCCCGACATCATCACGATCCTGGCGAGCCTCTACTTCATCCTCGGGGACATCGACCGGTGACGGCAGCCGTGACGGCCATCGAGTTGGCCTACTGGCAGCAGACGATCCTGCGGACCGTCGGCGTTCTGGTCGCGGTCCTGCTGCCCGCGGGCACGCTGGTCTACGTCTTCCTGTTCAAGATGATGAGCTTCATGCAGAGCCGGCTCGGCCCCATGGAGGCCGGCCCCTACGGTTCGATGCAGCTGCTCGCCGAGGTCGGCAAGTGGATCCAGAAGGAGGACATCGTCCCCTGGCGGGCCGACAGGCGCCTCTTCGCCATCGCGCCGTACGTCG
>DASXRH010000577.1:0-2294 GCA_036506715.1 Acidimicrobiales bacterium | reverse complement strand
ATGCGGTCGGCCAGGTCGGGCTGGTCGGCCCGCAGGTTGACCCCGAAGCCCCGGTCGGTGTGGTCCCGCACGTGGCGGATGGCCGCGGCCATCTGGTCGCCGGTCATGGTCACCGCGGCGAGGATCCCGAACCCGCCGGCGCGGGCGGTGGCCGCCGTCAGCGATGCCCCCGACACCCAGCCCATGCCCGTCTGCACGATCGGCAGGCGGCAGCCCACCAGGTCGCAGAACCGGGTGTGCAGCGCGGGGTGGGCCGGCGGCGCGGAATCTGACGGTGTGTCAGACATCGGCCTCAGCCTACGGGCGCCACAGGCGCGCCCGCCACAGCGATCAGGCCCGGGCCGCCGCCCACAGGACCGTCGCGTAGCGGGCCTCGAAGGCGCCGCCGTGGTCGTCGATGACGGCGCCGACCTCGGTCAGCACCCGGTCGAGCTGGTCGGGGCTCATCAGCCGGTGGTTCGAGTGGGTCTGCAGCAGATCGAGCCACTCGGCGGTCGTGTAGGGGTGCGACCAGCGGATGGTGCGGCGCACCGGCGGCCGGAATGCGAGGTCGCCCGGCATCCCGTCGGTGTCGGGGGTGGGCAGCCCGCCGCACGACGGCAGCACGGTGGAGCCGGGGTCCAGCCGGTCGTAGACGGCGTCGATGGCCCGGCGCAGCGGCGAGTCGTCGGCCTCGTCGGGGGTGTTCCAGAACAGCGCCACCCACCCGCCCGGCCGCAGCAGCCCGTGGACCTTGTGCAGCCGCACGCCGGGGTCGAGCCAGTGCCAGGCCTGGGCGCAGGTCACCAGGTCGGCGGGGACGTCGCCGGCCGCCGGCGCCCACGTCTCGAACGGCGAGGTGTCCACCCGCCACGCCGGCCATGGGGCCAGGTTGGCCCGGGCGATGGCGGCCATGGCCGGATGGGGCTCGACGCCGACGCCCACCATCGCCCGCTCGGCCAGCAGGCAGGCCGCCTTGCCGGTGCCGCAGCCGACGTCGACCACCCGGGCCCCGTCGCCGGCCCAGCCGGCCAGGATGTCGACCAGCTCGGCCGGGTAGGCGGGCCGGGCCCGGTCGTAGCGCTCCGCGTCCTCGCCGAACACCAGCCGTGCTTCGCGCCCGGGAGTCGTCACGGCCCGACCTTAGGGGTCGGGGACCTCGCGCTCCCGGGCGTTCTCGGGGTCGATGACCTCACGGATGAGCTCCAGCTCGTCGGCGGTCGGCAGCCGGGACGTCGGCACGTCGTCGGGCACCGCCAGCGGGAACCCGGTGGCCGCGACCACCTCGTCGACCGTGACCCCCGGGTGGACCGACCGCAGCCGCATGGCCCGGTCGGGGCTCTCGAAGTCGAACACGCCCAGGTTGGACACCACCCGGCGCACGTCGACGAACCGGGCCGCCGGGCCGAGGGCCGCTGCCCGGTCCCAGCCGATGCCGCACACGGTGTCGACCGCGGGCACGAACACCTTCGGCCCGTGGTTGGGCACCCAGTAGCTCGTGGCATCGTTGATGGTGTTGCCCGGCGCCCCCCGGTAGCCCAGCAGCTGCACGGTGGGCCGGGCGTAGTCGCCGATGGCGGCCAGGTTCTGGTTGCCGAACCGGTCGACCTGGGTGGCGCCCATCATCACGTGGCGCCGCCCCGACCACACCCAGTCGAACATCGAGCGGTACGGGTTCCAGTACTCCACGACCCGGTCGGCGGGGTCGACGGTGGCCCGGTCGTTGGCGATGAGGGTGGCCTCGCCGTCGGTCATGCACAGGTCGGGCTCGAAGCTGGCCCGGGCCAGCCGCCCGCCGATCATGGGGATGGTGCCGATGGGGTTGGCGATGATCTCGCCGTCGCCCCGGAAGCACTCGGCGACCGCCACCACGCACACCTCGGCCCGGGTCACGCCCCCATCGCTCATTGGCGCACCCTTCGGGATGCGCGCAATGACCGATCGGCCCTGCGGGCCGAGGACCGCACTGTGCTCATGGTTCGCTCGCTGCGCTCGCTCACGCCGCCGCCTCCCGCACCTTGCGCCGGTACTCGGCCTCGGGGATGTCGACCCACTCGGCCCGGAAGGCCGCCCATGCCTCGGGGCTCTTCGCCGCCGCCACGTAGGCCCGCTGCACCACCTCGTCGCGGGGGTAGTCGGGGTCGCACAGGGTGAAGTGGGCGCCGCCGGGGGCCTCGACCACGCCGTCGACCATCATCCGGCTGATCCGCATCTGCTGGAGGGTGGCCTCGGTCGCCAGGTCCTCGGTGGCGACGATGCGCTCGGCCGAGATGAACCGGCCGCCGGTGGGCGCCGCCTGCAGCATCAGGTCGTCC
>DASXRH010000576.1:0-3847 GCA_036506715.1 Acidimicrobiales bacterium | reverse complement strand
GGCAGCAGGTTGTAGAACTGGAACACGAAGCCCATGCGGCGGCCGCGGTACGCCGTCCGGTCATGGTCCGACATCGACGACAGCGACACGCCCTCGATCCGCACGTCGCCGGCGTCGAACGTGTCGAGCCCCGAGAGGCAGTTGAGCAGGGTGGTCTTGCCGCAGCCGCTCGGACCCATGATGGCGACGACCTCGCCGCGGGCGACGGTCAGATCGACGCCCCCGAGGGCCCGGACCTGCACCGCACCGGTGTCGTAGACCTTCACGACACCCTCGGCGGCGATGATGGGCTCGCCGCGGGCCCGGCTGTCCGTGCGCGGCTCCGGCGCCGCGGTGCTGGTTGGTGCCGTCATGCCCCGACGATGGGCGCCACCGGCCCGGCCGGACAGGGCCGAACGTCCCGCCGGGCGGCCCGATCAGCGCACCCCGGAGGTCGGCCCGCGGGGCGCGCTGCGGCGTGACGCTGCCGGCCTGCCCCGGTCCGGCGGCGGCACCCACGGGGCGATGCGGGGCCGGGCGGCGGGGGCCGGCGCCGCAGGGCCGCCGGCGCCGAGGCGGCGCAGCTTGTGCCAGCGCAGGCGGCTGCCCGCCCCCGCCGAGGCGACCGACTGGACGACCACCAGGTACATGAGCTGCCGGTAGAACACCTGTTGGAGGGGCACGACCCACAGCGGGGTGAGCCGCTCGCCGTCGAGGCGGAAGGCGACGACGCCGAGCAGGACCTGCACCGCCGTGAACGCCAGCCAGGCCGCCAGGATCGGCCCTTCACCACCGGTCAGCAGGCTGACGAGGGCGACGGCGTCGACGACGGGAGCCAGGACGGCCAGCCCGACCTGGTAGACGAGCGCGTAGGGAAGGCCGACCAGCCCGATCGCCCGCCCCTCGACCAGCGCCCGGCGGTGCTTCCACGTGGCCTGCAGCGTGCCGTAACACCACCGGTAGCGCTGCCTCCACAGGTCACCGATCGACGACGGCGCCTCCGTCCAGGCCACGGCCCGGTCGCGGTAGACGACCCGCCAGCCGGCACGCTGGAGGGCGATCGTCAGGTCGGTGTCCTCGGCCAGGGTGTCGTCGCTCACGCCCCCGACCCCGTGCAGGGCCCGGCGCCGGAAGGCGCCTGCCGCGCCCGGAACGGTGGGGATGGCGCCGAACACGTCCAGCATCCGCCGGTCGAGGTTGAAGCCGATGACGTACTCGACGTGCTGGCAGCGACCGAGCACCGACCGCCGGTTGGCGACCTTGGCGTTGCCGCTGACCGCCCCTACGCGCGGGTCGGAGAACGGGGCCACGAGCTCCGCGATCGTCGTGGGCTCGACCACGGTGTCCCCGTCGATCAGCACGACCACGTCCGTACGGGCCGCGGCCAGCCCCGCGTTGAGCGCTGCGGGCTTGCCCTGGTTCGGCTGGCGGATCACGTGCACGCCGGGGAGCCGCAGGTCCTCGACGATGCCGGCGGTGCCGTCGGTGGACCCGTCGTCGACCACGACGACCCACACGCCGGGAGCCCAGCGCGACGCCACCAGCGAACGGACGGTGGCGGCGATGCCGGCCGCCTCGTTGTAGGCCGGGACGACGACCGTCACCGGACCGGTCCACGGCACCTCCCGGCGGCGGCGGCGACGCTGCCGGCGGCGGTGCGCCACGGCCAGCAGGGCACCGGCCACCGCTCGCAGGCCCAGGAGCACGGTGAGCGGCACGAACAGCGCGGTCACGGCCACCGACACGTGGTGGGCCAGGCGCATGCCACCGACGACCGCCAGCGCGTTGGCCCGGCCCCAGCCGCCGACCGGCCGGTTGATCGCCGCCGGGTCCAGGCCGGCGTAGCCCGAGACCGCCGTGCCGGCCCCGCCCGTGGTGGCGACCCGGCCGAGCAGCGCCTCCAGTCGGGACGGAGCCTGCGCGTCGAGGGGCACGACGGCGATGTCGCCGATCTGCGCCTGCTCGGGCGCGGTGCCGACCACGACCGCGTAGCCGTCGCGCCCGACGGCCCGGGCCGTCCCGAACGCGGTCGCGTCGAACGTGTCCCGGGTCGCGGCCGCCGGCATGAGCGCCAGCGGGACCGTGACGCCCTCCCGGGCCACGAGAGCGGCCTGGGTGGTCGACAGCTCGACGTGCAGCCGCCAGCCCGGCAACCCGGCGAGGTCGCGGCCCGAGAACCCGATGACCCCCAGCTCGTGGCCGGCGTCGCGCACCCGGGTCACCGCCGTCCCGTGGTCCACGACCGTGCTTCCCCGCACGAACCAGGTCGCCCGTGCACTGTGGGCGCCGAGCACCGCGGCCACCGCGTCCCACGCACCGGTGTCCCCGGTGTCGACGAGGGCGACCCCGAGCGCGCCGGGGCGGCCTTGCGCCGAGCGCATCGAGTCGCCGCCGAGGTCGAGCAACGGGCCGACATGGTCGAGGCCGGCCAGCACCGACTCCCCCGGCGGCCGCTCGGGCAGCGCCGGGTGCGTCAGCCGGTCGACGGCCATCGACGTGGCCAACCCGCTGACCAGCAGGAACAGCAGGACCCAGCGGGTCAGCGACCGGGTGGGTGCCGCCACCTGACGGACCCGGCGAGCGCTCACGGCTGACCCGGCCGGGTCGACGGTGGGCCGTGCCCACCGGCGGGGACCGTCGAGTTCGGGGTCGGCACACTGGTGGTCGAACCCTGGCCGGGGGCGGCGGGGACCGTCGTCGTGGTCGTGGTCGTGGCGGCCTCGGCGGGCGCCGTGGTCACCGTCGACGGCGCCCTGGGCGCCCCCGGCGCCGCCGCCCCGATCCCGGCGCCGCCTTCCGCACCGGGCGCGGCGGGCGCGTCGGCGGCCACGGGCAGCGGCTGCTCGTCCGCCTGCGCGCCCACGTCGGCCGACCCACCACCCGCCGGGCGCGCCAGCGCGTCCAGACCGGGCGGGCTCAGATGACGGGTGCCGGGCGCCCCGGTCAGGGTGAGCCCGACCAGCGCCAGGTAGGCGCACACCACCAGGCAGACCGCGCCGCCCGCGGCCCGCGCGAGGCGGCGCCGGCGGCCCGAGTCGTCGACGAAGACGGGGGCGGCGCGCGTCGGTTGTGCACGGTGGGTCGTCAGGTCTCGCATGTCCCCAGGCCGGCGCCGCCGCCCAGCTGGCAGCACCGCTGCCGACACTAACCCGTCGCGGCCGGCACGACGACAACAGGGCGGCCGGCAGGGCCCCTCGACCCCGTCGGGTGGTGACGTTCGACCGTGGCGCAGCGGCGGCCGGCGGATGACGCTGAGGACCTGACGAGGAGGACCAGCGATGCGCAGGAGGATCGACTCCCGCACCGGCCTCGAGGCCATCGACGCCGACGAGTGCCGGAGTTTGCTCGCCGCCGAGGAGATCGGCCGGCTGGCGGTGATCCACGGCGGCGCCCCCGCCGTCTTCCCCGTCAACTACATGCTCGATGGCGACGCGGTGGTCTTCAGGACCGCCCCGGGCACGAAGCTGTCGGCCGGCATCCGCAGCCGCGTCGCCTTCGAGATCGACGCGTTCGACCGGTCGACCCGCACAGGGTGGAGCGTCGTGCTCACCGGGCGGCTCGAGGAGGTCACGCACTTCGACGCCGCGACCCTGCGCCGCGTCCGGGAGCTGCCCGTCGAGCAGTGGGCGGGGGGAGACAAGCCCCATTGGATGCGGGTCGTCCCCACCGGCATCAGCGGCCGCGCCATCCCGGCGCCGCGGTGACCCAACTTGGCGCCCGAGATGGCGTGGGCCGATCCCGATCTGCTCCGCTGGTCGCGGCGCGACGGGCGCCGTCGTCAGGCCGGCGCAGCCCCGCCCGGAGCGGTGGCGAGGTGCACCGACACGTCGACGCCACCGAACGTCCGCCGCGAGGATCGGAGCGCGTC
>DASXRH010000575.1:0-4210 GCA_036506715.1 Acidimicrobiales bacterium | reverse complement strand
GGCGGCCGCCGCCGCGGTCGGCCGGTCGACCGGGTCGTGGACCGCCACCGGGGGCGGCGGCTCGTGGTTGTTGGGAGGCAGGTGGTCGAGCAGGTCGGCCACCACGTCGAGCGCGGCGTCGAGATCGTCGGCCACCACGTCGGCCACCCCGGTGCGGGTGCCGTGGACCCACGACCCGCCGAGCAGGTCGGCGTCGAGCACCTCGGACCCGGTGATGCGGGCCGACGTCTCGGGGGCGTTGACGAAGGCCTGGGCCCGGGTGGTCATGACCACCAGGTCGGCCAGGCCCAGCAGCAGGGCCGGTCCGCCCAGGCACGGCCCGTCCACCACCAGCACGGTGGGGACGAGGCCCGACGCCGTCGCCAGCGCCCGGGACAGCTCGCCCCAGCCGTGCAGCGACGCCATGCTGGCCTGGGCGCCCACCCCGACCCGGCCCAGCACGCCCACCACCGGCACCCCGGCGTCGATCCCGCTGTGCACGGTGCGGGCGATGACCTCGGTGTCGGCCACGCTCATGGCCGTCGGGCTGCCCCGGAACCAGGCGACGGTGACCGGCGACGGCAGCCACGGGGCCTCGCCCACCCCCGCCTCCACCGATCCGGAGCGACCCCGGCCGATGGGGAGGCGGGGGACCGGCGGGCCCGAGGCGACCACCGCCGCCATCAGGCGGGGCCGAGGACGAGCGCCACGTTGTGGCCGCCGAAGGCGAACGAGGTCGACACCGCGGGCGCGGGGTCGACGGCGCGGGGCTCGCCGGCCACCACGTCGACCGGCAGCTCGGTCGAGCGGTGGTTGGCGGTTGGGGGCACCTGGCCCCCGGCGATGGTCAGCAGCGTGGCCACGGCCTCGACGGCGCCGGCGGCGCCGATCAGGTGGCCGGTCACGCCCTTGCCCGAGGTCACCGGCACGGCCCCGGCGCCGAACACCTTGGCCAGGGCCGCGGCCTCGGCGCTGTCGTTGTGGGGCGTGGACGTGCCGTGGGCGTTGACGTGGCCGATGGCCGAGGGCTCGAGGCCCGCGTCGGCCAGCGCCATCTCGATGGCGGCCACCGCGCCGGCCCCGCCCTCGATGGGGGCGGTGATGTGGTGGGCGTCGCAGGTCAGTCCGTAGCCCGAGACCTCGCCGAGGATGCGGGCCCCCCGCTCGAGCGCCCGCTCCCAGGGCTCGAGCACCAGGAAGGCGGCGCCCTCGCCCATGACGAAGCCGTCGCGCTCGTCGTCGAAGGGCCGGGAGGCGGCGGCGGGGTCGGGGTTGCGGCTGAGGGCGCCCATACGGGCGAACGCCGCCATGGTCACCGGGGTGATGCAGGCCTCGGTGCCGCCGGCGATCACGACGTCGGCCATGCCGTCGCGCACGTAGCGGGCCCCCTCGCCGATGGAGTGGGCGCCGGTGGTGCAGGCGGTGGCGACGGCCAGGTTGGGACCGGTGAAGCCGTGGCGGATGGCGACCAGCGCGGCGGTGGCGTTGGGCATCATCATCGGCACGAGGAACGGGCCGACCTTGCCGGGACCCTTCTCGGCGTACCCGACGACCTGGTCCTCCAGGGTGCGGATGCCGCCGATGCCCGAGCCGGCCACCACGGCGCACCGCAGCGGGTCGGCGCCGAAGGGGGCGTCGCGGGTGGCGTCGTCCACGGCGTCCGCCGCGGCCGCGATGCCCAGCAGCGCGGTGCGGTCGGTGCGCCGCACCTCCTTGGGCCCGACGTAGGGCACGGGGTCGAAGCCGTGGACCTCGCAGGCGATGCCGACCGTGTGGTCGGATGGGTCGAACAACGTGACGGGCGCGGCGGCCGACCGCCCGGCGACCAGCCCGGTCCACAGGTCGTCCACGGTCAGGCCGGTGGGGGCCTTGACCCCCATGCCGGTGACCGCGACCCGGGACCGGCCCCGGTGGTCGGTCGTGCCCGAGGTGCCGGTCACGCCTTGGCGGCGCTGGCCGCCAGGATGAGGTCGACGGCGTCGCCCACGGTCTTGACCTCGCCGAGGTCGTCCTCGTCGATGGTGACGTCGAGCGAGTCCTCGAGCTGCATGACCAGTTCGACCAGGTCGAGGCTGTCGGCGTCGAGGTCCTCGGCGAACGACGCGGCCTCGACGACCTGGTCGGCCTGCACCGACAGCACGTCGACGGCGGCCTTGGTCAGGGCTTCGAGTGCGGTGGCACGATCCATGGAGGGTGATCCCTTCTGTCTCGGGGGAGGGTTGGTGATCAGCGTCCCATGCCGAGGCCGCCGTCGACCGGCACCACGGCACCGGTGACGAACGAGGCGGCGTCGCTGCACAGGAAGGTCACGACCGCCGCCACCTCGTCGGGTGACCCGAAGCGGGCCATGGGGACGGCGGCGGTGAGCAGGTCGCGGCGGGCTTCGGGCAGGGCGTCGGTCATGGCGGTGACGACCGGGCCGGGCTCGACCACGTTGATGGTCACGTTGCGGGTGGCGACCTCGCGGGCCACCGAGCGGCTGAGCCCGACCAGGCCGGCCTTGGCCGCCGCGTAGTTGGCCTGCCCGGGCGAGCCGGTGGCGGCCACGATCGAGGACACGTTCACGATGCGGCCGAACCGGGCCTTGATCATGGGGCGCAGGGCCCGCCGCACGGCGAGGAACGGGCCGGTCAGGTCGGTGTCGAGGGTGTGCCGCCAGTCGTCGTCGCCCAGCTGCACGGTCAGCTTGTCGCGGTTGGCGCCCGCGCAGTTCACCAGCAGCTCGACCGGCCCCCAGGCCTGCTCGACCGTGGCGAACGCGGCGTCGACGGCGGACCGGTCGGTGACGTCGGCGTGGACGGCGAGGGCGGTGCCCCCGTCGGCGGCGATGGCCTCGACCACCTTGTCGGCCGCCCCGGCCGACGCCCCGTAGCCGACCGCCACCCGGTGCCCGGCGGCCGCGAGATGGCGGGCGCAGGCCGACCCGATGCCCCCGGATGCGCCGGTGACGAGCGCGACCCGTGACGTCATGCAGCTTCCCTCTTCCGTGGTGTGGGCGTGCCCCAACGCCACAACGCCGTGCCCACCGTGAGCCCGGCGCCGAACCCGCACAGCAGCACGAGATCGCCCGCCGCCACCGTACCGGCATCGGCGGCCTCGGCCAGCGCCATGGGGATCGAGGCGGCCGAGGTGTTGCCGAACCGGTCGACGGTCGACAGCGTCCGCTCGGGGGTGAGCCCGGTGCGGGCCAGCACCGCGTCGACGATGCGGGCGTTGGCCTGGTGGGGGACGAACAGCGACACGTCGTCGGGGGTCACGGCCGCCCGGTCGAGCGTGCGCAGGATCGACGCCTCGACGGCCCGCACCGCCCGGCGGAACACCTCGCGGCCGTCCATGCGCAGGTAGTGCTGGCGGTCGGCCACGGTGGCCGGGCTGGCCGGTAGGCCGCTGCCGCCCGCCGGCACCACCAGCAGGTCGACGCCGTCGGGGTCGTTGACCAGGTCGCTGGCCACCAGGCCGGGCGCGCCGGCGTCATGGCCGGGGCCGCCGGTGAGCACCAGCGCGCCGGCGCCGTCGCCGAAGAGCACCGCGGTGGCCCGGTCGTCGGGGTCGACGATGCTGGTCATGGTGTCGGCCCCGATGAGCAGGACCGTGTGGGCCACGCCGGTCTCCACCAGCGCCGCCACCGTCGTCAGCCCGTAGACGAAGCCGGCGCAGGCGGCGTTGAGGTCGAGCGCCCCGGCCCGGCACCCGAGCGCGGCGGCCACCAGGGCCGCGGTCGAGGGGACCGGGCGCTCGGGGGTGGTGGTGGCCACGGCGATCACGTCGATCTCGGCGGGGATCACGCCCGCCCGGTCGAGGGCGCGGCGGGCGGCGGCCAGGGCCAGCGGGCCGGTCGACTCGCCGGGACCGGCCCAGCGGCGCTCGCGGATGCCGGAGCGGTCGACGATCCACTCGTCGGAGGTGTCGAGCCGCGCGGCCAGGTCGTCGTTGGTGACCCGGCGCTCGGGGACGGCGGCGCCCCAGCCGGCGACGCTGACGCCCGGGGGCCACCCGGTGGTGGCGGTGGCGAGGCTCACTGGTGCACCCTTCGGGATGCACGCAGTGAGCAGTCGGCACTTCGTGCCGAGTACCGCACTGTGCTCATCATTCGCTCGCTTCGCTCGCTCATGCCACCACGCGGAGCCAGGCGAGCGGCTGCTCGGCCCGGACCCGCTCGCCCGGCAGGGCCAGCAGGCCCATGAGGAAGCCGGTGTGGGCGCTGGTGACGGTCACGGTGCCGCCGGTGACC
>DASXRH010000574.1:0-3502 GCA_036506715.1 Acidimicrobiales bacterium | reverse complement strand
CCAGCAGCGCCACCACGGCGGCGAGGCCACGCCGCCAGCGGTCCATGAGCTCCATGCTAACCGCCGCTCGGCGTGGTCCCCGAGCGCGCTGCGGGCGGGATCGGCGCCGCGGCCGGCGCCGGCGGGCCGGGACCGGTGCGGTCCTCGGGGTTGATGTCCTCCAGCTCGCGCCGGGCGGTCTCGGGGAAGACCAGCAGGATGATGACCGCCGCGAGCAGCGGGGCCACCGCCAGCAGCCCGATCGTGCGCCCGAACGAGCCGAGCGAATCCCGCAGATGGCCTGCCGCCACCAGGCCCAGCACGCTGCCGACCATGGCGGTGGTGGTGACGATGCCGTTGGCCCGCCCCCGCAGTGCGGTGGGGAACAGTTCGGGCCCGAACACCGTGATGGTGGGGATGAGCATGGCGGCGAAGATGCCGCCCACCGCGGCGGTCACCCACATCCACACGCCGGGCACGGTGAAGGACAAGGCGGTGAGCAGGGTGCCGACCACGATGCCGGTGGCCCCCACCACCCGCCGGCCCCGGGTGTCGGCCAGCCGCCCGCCGGCCACGATGCCGATCGCCGCCGGGGTCGACGTCACCACCACGAACAGCGAGATGGTGGGCGCCCGCATGCCCCGCTCGTCCCGCAGGAACTCGTTGAGGAACTGCGACTGGGGGGCGACGAAGATGTTGAGCAGGAACGACGTCACGGCCAGCAGCACCAGCCGGCCGTAGTGGCCGGTGAGGCGCAGCGTGCGGTGGACCCGCTCGAAGCGGCGGGTCTCGGGGATGCGGGGCGCCACCCGGGCGACCAGCGGCACGAACAGCAGCGAGGCCAGGTACAGCAGGCGCCAGCCGCGCTCGCCCCGGTCGGCCAGGGGCAGCAGCCACAGCGCGATGCCGGCCCCGAGGGCCCCGGTCATGGCCAGCAGGCTGAGCGCGTAGGCCCGGGCGCCGGCCGGCATCTCCTCGGCCGCCACGATGGCCAGCAGCACCCCCGCCGCCGCCCAGGCGCCCCGGTTCACGACCTGGGTGGCGGCCAGGACGGCCAGGTCGGGGGCGGCGGCGCCGGCCACCGTCGACCCGATGCAGAGCACCAGCGCCAGGGTGAGGATCGCCCGGCGCCCCCGCCGGTCGGCCAGGGCGCCGAGGACGATGGCCAGCAGCCCGCCCACCCGCACGGCCGCGAACGCGTTGCCCTGGGCCGCGGTGTCTGCCCCGAACTCGGAGGCGGCGTACGTCATGGTCTGGGTCAGCAGCGTGCCGTGGTAGCCGACGACGATCGACAGGGTGGCCAGCATCCCCAGCGTGGTGGCGGCCCGGGCGTCAGGTC
This sequence comes from Acidimicrobiales bacterium, assembly GCA_036506715.1. Classification (GTDB taxonomy): domain Bacteria; phylum Actinomycetota; class Acidimicrobiia; order Acidimicrobiales; family VFJN01; genus ZC4RG19. Next base: position 2,184 of record DASXRH010000574.1, on the reverse strand, counting down.
GCTGGGGCGGGTACCACCACGGCAGCCGCCGCCGGGCCTCCGGCCGCCGCCGCAGCGCGGTCCGGACGGCCGGCGTCAGCAGGAACCGCCAGGTGGCCGGGGGCAGCCGGAAGTCGATGTCCTCGGTGACGGTGGCGGTGGCGGCGCCGCCGTCGCCGTCGGGTACCGCGGTGACGGTGCGCTCGTACCGCTCGAACGGGCCGTCGCCGAGGACGTAACGGCGGGTGCCGTCGCCCTCGCCGTCGCCGGGCGCGGGGCGCTCGCCGACGACGTCGTCCCGCGGGGCGAGGAGGAGGTCGGCGGTGGCCGGGTCGACGGACCGGGTGACGCGGAGCCGGGCCACGCCGGGCTACGGGGTCGCCGGCCCGTCCTGGTGCTGGTCGCCGCCCGGGGCGACGTCGCCCGGCGGGCCGTCGGCGGCGACGCGCTGCTCCTCGATGCGACTGGCCCGGCGGTTGGCCATCACCAGCAGGCCCGCGAAGATGGCGATGGGCACCAGGACCATCAGCATCTCGTCCCAGCCGCCCTGGTGGGCGAGCACGAGCGCGGCGACCGTCACGCCCCCAGGTTCCCAGACCCGGACCGGCCGTGGCCACCCGGCGTCGGCGGCGACGGCCAGCACGGTCCGAACGCCCGCCGCCGCGGGCGCGGGCGAACATCGGGGCACGGTACCGGCGGCGGGTGGAACACCGGACCGGCCGGCGGTGTTGCTCTCCGTGGACCGTTTCCGCGACGATTCCACGGTTCTGCCCCAGGAGACCAGGTGCTCGATACAGACAAGGTCAACGAGGTCATCGAGGTGATCCGGCCGGCCATCCAGGCCGACGCAGGCGACATCTTCCTGCGCGGGGTCGACGCCGAGACCGGTGTCGTCCAGGTCGAGCTGGTCGGCGCCTGCGTGTCGTGCCCGGCGTCGACGGTGACCCTCAAGGCCGGCATCGAGCGCATCCTCAAGGACCGCGTGCCGGGCGTCACCGAGGTGGTCGACGTGGGCGCCCCCAGCGAGACCTCGGTCGGCCTCGGCCTGTAGCGGCGGCCCGCCGGGCCGGCGGTACCGTTCCCTCGTGAGCCCCGGTCCCGCCGATCTCGTCGACGCCGTGCGCGGCGGCGACCGCGCCGCCCTGGCCCGGGTGCTGTCGCTGGTCGAGCGGGGCGGCGACGACGCCCGCGCGGTCGGCCGGGCCGCCCACGGGGGCGCGGTCGGCGACGCGTTCACCCTGGGCGTGACCGGCGCCCCCGGGGCCGGCAAGTCCACGCTGACCAGCGCCCTGGTCGACGAGGTGCGGCGCACCGGCGACCGGGTGGCGGTGCTGGCCATCGACCCGTCGTCGCCGTTCTCGGGCGGGGCCCTGCTCGGCGACCGGGTGCGCATGGGCGACCACACGCTCGACGACGGGGTGTTCATCCGGTCGATGGCCACCCGGGGCCACCTCGGCGGGCTGGCCGTCGCCGCCCCCGAGGCCGTGCGCGTCCTGGCGGTGGCCGGCTACCCGTGGGTGATCCTCGAGACCGTCGGCGTCGGGCAGGTCGAGGTCGAGGTCGTCGGGCACGCCGACACCACGCTGGTCGTGGTCAACCCCGGCTGGGGCGATGCCGTGCAGGCCAACAAGGCCGGCCTCATGGAGATCGCCGACGTGTTCGTGGTCAACAAGGCCGACCGCCCCGGGGCCAGGGAGGCCGCCCGCGACCTGGAGCGCATGCTCGACATGGCCCTCGGCCCGGCGACCGCCGGCCCCGGCGCCTGGCGCCCGCCGGTGCTGTGCAGCAGCGCCACCACGGGCGCGGGCGTGGCCGAGGTGTGGCAGGCGGTGCTCGACCACCGCGACCACCTCGCCGCATCCGGCGACCTCGCCGAGCGGCGCCGCCGGCGGGCCGAGGACGAGGTCACCCGCCTGGTGGCCGCGCGCCTGCTCCAGCAGGCCCGCACCGTGACCGCCGGGACCCGCGCCGCCGAGCTCACCGCCGCCGTCGCCGCCGGCGATCTCGACCCGTGGACCGCCGCCGACACGCTGCTCGACGAGGCGGGGACGGAGCGACGCAGCCGGCGGGGCACGCCGACGGCGTAGGGTCACCCGACATGTCCACCGAGCCCGCCCTCGTGCACACCGAGCGCCGTGCCGACGGCGTGGCGGTGGTGCGCCTCGACAACCCGAAGGTCAACGCCCTGTCGAGCGAGATGCTGCG
>DASXRH010000573.1:0-5813 GCA_036506715.1 Acidimicrobiales bacterium | reverse complement strand
TCCCCCGCCGGCGGCAACGGCAACGGCTCCGGCGACGGCGGCGACGCGCTGGTGCGCTCGGCATGACGCCCGGATCCGCCCCCTCCCCCGGCGCTCCCGCCGGCCGGGCGGCGCCGTCGGCGGCCGATGTCGTGCGCCGCTTCGAGCTCACGCTCAGCCGCCGCATCGACGGCCTGCTCCAGGGCGACCACGCCGGCCGGGTGCTGGGGCTGGGCAGCGAGAACGGCGAGAGCCGCCGCTACCTGCCCGGCGACGACCCCCGGCGCATGGACTGGAACGTCACCGCCCGGGCCCGTGAGCCCTACGTGCGCGACGCCGTGGCCGACCGCGAGGTCGAGACCTGGCTGGTGGTGGACCTGTCGGCCTCCACCTACTTCGGTACCGCCCGGTGCACCAAGCGCGACCTGGTCGTGCTGGCCGCCGGGGCCATGGCCATGCTGGCCGCGCGGTCCGGCAACCGGGTGGGCGCCCACCTGCTGACCAGCGCCGGGATCGTGACCGTGCCCGCCCGCTCGGGCCATCCTCACGTCATGGCGCTCGTGCGCCAGCTGGTCAGCGCCCCGCTGACCGACGGCGCCGGTCCCCCGCTGACCGAGCCGCTGGCCCGCCTGGCGCGCCCGAAGGGGCGCCGGGGCCTGGCGGTCGTGATCTCCGACTTCCCCGGCGAGCCCGGCTGGGCCCACGCCATGCGGCTGGTGGCCGCCCGCCACGAGACGCTGGCCGTCGAGGTGCTCGACCCCCGTGAGCTGGACATCCCCGACGTGGGGATGCTGGTGGTCGTCGATCCGGAGACCGGGCGCGAGCGCGAGGTGCAGACCGGCGACGCCGGCATGCGCCGGCGCTACGCCGAGCTGTCCCGGGCCCGGCGCCACGCCACGGCCGCCGCGCTGCGGGCCAGCGGTGTCGACCACGTGGTGCTGCGCACCGACCGCGACGCCACCGCCGACCTGGTGCGGTGGCTGGCCCAGCGGCCCCACCGGCTGGCGCACCGGCGCCGGGCCCAGGGCCTGGCCGGCGCGGGCGGCGCCCGGGCCGGGGCGGGAGCGCGGCCGTGAGGTTCCTCGTCCTGTGGCGGCTGTCCTTGCTGGTCGGGGTGGGGGCGCTCGCGGGCATGTGGGCGGCCGTGCTGCGCCAGCGGCGCCACCACGTGCTGCGGTTCACCAACGTCGAGCTCCTCGACGTCGTGGCCCCGCGCCAGCCCACCTGGCGGCGCCACGTGCCGGCCGTGCTGTTCCTGGTGGCGCTCTGTGCGCTCATCCTCGGCTGGGCCCGGCCGGTGCGGGCCGTCCGCATCGGCGAGGAGCGGGCCACGGTGGTGCTCGCCATCGACACGTCGCTGTCGATGGAGGCCGACGACGTCGACCCCAGCCGGCTGGAGGTGGCCCAGGAGGCCGCCCGCCAGTTCGTCGACGACCTGCCGAAGGGGCTCAACGTCGGGCTCGTCACGTTCAACGGCTCGACCTCGATCGCCGTGGTCCCCACCGACGACCGGGCCGCCGTCGACGCCGCCATCGACGGCCTCGAGCTGGGCGAGGGCACGGCCATCGGCGACGCCATCACCACCGCCCTCGGCGCCGTGGCCCAGGCACCCGCGGGCGAGGACGGCGAGCCCGCCCCCGCCCGCATCGTGGTCATGTCCGACGGCGAGACCACGATGGGCCGCCCCAACGACGAGGCCGCCGCCGAGGCCGCCGACGCCGGGGTGCCCGTCGACACCATCGCCTTCGGCACCCCCGACGGCGTGATCGAGGACGGGACCGGAAGCGAGCAGCCGGTGCCCGTCGCCCCCGAGCCACTGGCCGACATCGCCGGCGCCACCGGCGGCGAGGCGTTCGAGGCCGGGTCGCTCGACGAGCTGCAGTCCGTCTACGCCGACATCGGCAGGGTGGTCGGGTTCAAGCACGTCGACCGCGACATCAGCGCCTGGTTCGTCGGGTTCGGGATCGTGGCGCTGGTGGTCGCCGGGGCCATGTCGCTGGCGTGGTCGCAGAGGCTGCCGTAGGCGCCGGGCCGTGGACCCCCTCATCCCCACGGAGGTCGACACCGGGCGGCTGATCCTGCGGCGGCCGGTCGAGGACGACGTCGACGCCCTGCTGCCGCTGTTCGACGCCGACGTGGTGCGCTACCTCGACGGCGTGGTGCCCCGGCGCGACGACCTGTGGCGGAGCGTGGCCTCGTGGTTGGGCCACTGGGAGATGCGGGGCTACGGCATGTACACCTGGGTCGAGCGCGACACCGGGTCGGTGGTCGGCCGGGGCGGCCTGTGGTTCCCGGCGGGTTGGCCCCGGCTCGAGGTCGGCTGGGCGCTGGGCACGGCCTGGTGGGGCCGGGGCTACGCCACCGAGGTCGGCCGGGCCGTGCTGGGGCTGGCGTGGCGGCACCTCGACCCCGAGTGGGTGTGCAGCGTGATCCACCCCGACAACGCCGCCTCCCAGGCCGTGGCCCGCCGGCTGGGCGCCTACGTCGTCGAGCACCGCGAGCTGCGGGGCTTCCCGGTCGACATCTGGCGCCACGACCGGCCGGCGGGGCTGCAGTGAGCGCTTCCTGAGCGGGTGGCTCACGCCTGGTGGATGGTCTCGATCTCGAGCTCGAGGCGGATCTCCTTGGACACGAGCAGGCCACCGGTGTCGAGCACCATGTTCCAGCCGACGCCCCAGTCCTCGCGGAGGAGGTTCCCGGACGCCGAGAAGACGGCTCGCTGGCCGCCCCACGGGTCGGTGGCGTAGCCGAGGTAGTCGACGTCGAGGACCACGGGGTGGGTGATGCCCTTGATGGTCAGGTCGCCGGCGAGCTTCCCGCTGGTGCCGGTCCAGTTGCGCGCGGTGCCCCGGAAGGTCGCCACGGGGTGGTTGGCCACGTCGAAGAGGTCGGCGGAGCGGAGGTGGTCGTCGCGGGTGTCGTCGCCAGAGTCGACGCTGGCCATGTCGATGGCGACCTCGACGGTGGTGTCGTTGGGGTCCTCGGCGACGTGCACCGCGCCGCTGATGCCCCGGAAGCGGCCGCGCACCTTGGTGAGCATGAAGTGCCGCCCGACGAACGCCACCTCGGCATGGCCGGGATCGATGGCCCAGTCACCGGGGGCGGGAGCCTCGATGCCGTCGATGACGCGGGTGGGGGTCGTGCGCTGAGACGTGTCGGCCATGGCCAGGTCCTCCGGTGGTGGTCGCAGATATGTGCGGTGGCACACAATCTAGCAATTGTGTGCGGGCGCACGCAACTTCTAGGCTGGATCCATGCCGGACGACCGGGACGACCGCATCGGCGCCTGGAGATGGCTGCTGCTCGCGCACGCTGCGGCGCTCCGGGCCATCGAGGCCGACTTGCGACGGGCCGGGACCATCCCCTTGACCTGGTACGACGTCCTGCTCGAACTGAACGCCGCGCCTGACGAGCGCCTACGCATGCAGGAGCTCTCCGACCGCGTCGTCCTGTCCCGGACGCGGGTGAGCCGCCTGGTCGACGAACTCGTCGAGGAGGGGCTCGTCGAGCGCGTCCCGTCCGAGGAGGACCGGCGGGCCACCTTCGCCGTGCTCACCCCGCGAGGCAAGGCCGAGCTCCGGCGGACAGCGCCGATCTACCTGGCCGGCATCGAGGAACACTTCACCCGGCTGCTGAGCGAGCGCGAGCGCACGGTGGTGGCGGAAGCGCTCGAACGGGTGGCCACCCAGCACAGCCTGCTGCCCGGGCCGAAGACCGACCAGGCGCCATGACCCCGGCGGCGACCGGCGAGGGGGCCTGTCGTCGACCCGTGCCTCTACGCCGAGGCTTGCCCGCACAGTAGGGCCACGAGCGCCCGCCAGGCGTCGGCAGCGCCTTCTGGACATCCAGGCGTGCCGTCATGATGCCGCCAACGAGGGATGCCGCCTCGCTCGATGAAGTCGAGATGGACGCGTTGTCCGCACTCGGAACACACCATCACGTCAGGACGCTAGTGCGTCCTCCACATCCTGCGCATCCTTTAGGATGCGATCAGGTCGCGAAAGTCGCCTGGGATGCGATCGGGGGCTACACCGTGCGCGTGGGACGTATCAGCTACGTGGTTGACGACGACCTTCACGGGCGAGCCAAGGCTCTGGCTGCCTACCAGGGCCGCACGTTCCGAGCCTGGGTGGAGCGCGCTCTACAGCGCGAGGTAGAGCGCCAGGAAGCAGAGCGAGCCGAAGACGAACGTCGCAGGCGTCAGCGGTAGCCCGCCCTCCCCGCGAGCAAGCTGCTACGGCCCCGCTCGCCCAGTTGACAACATGGTCCGTGTGCTGACGGCAATGCAGCCGCAGGATCCAGGTCAGGCGCCGGCCGATACCTTCTCGCTGACCACCTTGGACGACCCGCCGGTCTGCATGGTCACGCCGTAGAGGCAGTCGGCCGCCTCCATCGTGCGCTTCTGGTGGCTCACGACGATGAGCTGGGCCTCGCGCCGGAACTCGGCCAGCAGGTCGAGGAACCGGTGGAGGTTCACGTCGTCGAGCGCCGCCTCGACCTCGTCCATCACGTAGAACGGCGACGGCCGGCTGCGGAACACCGAGAACAGGTAGGCCAGTGCGGTCAGCGACCGCTCGCCGCCCGAGAGCAGCGACAGCTTCTTGACGTTCTTGCCCGAGGGCTTGGCCTCGATCTCGATGCCGGTGTTGAGCAGGTCGTCGGGGGCGGTCAGCCGCAGCCGGCCCTGGCCGCCGGGGAACAGGGTGGTGAACAGCTGCTCGAAGTTCTCGCTGACGTCGGCGTAGGCGGCGGCGAACACCCGGACGATCTCCTCGTCGATGGCCCGGATCACCTTGTTGAGCTCGCGCCGGGTGGCCTTGACGTCGTCGAGCTGGTCGGTGAGGAACGTGTGGCGCTCGGACAGCGCGTCGAACTCCTCCAGCGCCAGCGGGTTGATCGGTCCCATCACCCGCAGCTCGCGCTCGAGCTCGCGCACCCGCACCGTGGGCGTCATGCCCTCGGTCAGCTCGGGCTGAGGCGCGGCGGTGGCGGCCTCGGGCTCGATGTCGAGCTGGGTGCGACACACCTCGATGGCCTGCTCGAGCCGCAGGCGGACCTCGGCCTCGTCCAGCTCGGTGCGCTGGGCCCGCTCCCGCAGCTCGGCCAGCGTGCGCTCGGCGGCGGCCCGCTCCTTGCGCTGGCCGTCGAGCCGGGCGGACAGGGCACGCTGGGTGGCGGTCTCGCGGCGGCGGCGCTCCTGCATCTCGGCCACGCGGGCGTCGACCTGGACGAGCCGGGCGTCGACGAGGGCGGCCAGCCGGTCGAGAGCCCGTTCGGCCACGTCCAGCTCGACGCGGCGCTCCTCGGCCCGGCGGCGGGCCTCGACCGACCCGGCCAGCCGCTCCTCGACCTCGGCCAGCCGGCGCTGGAGGAACGCGGCCCGGTCGCCCAGGGCCGTGCGCCCGCGATCGAGCTCGGCGCGCCGGGCGGCCAGGGCGGCGGCCCGGCCGTCGAGGGCCCGGCGGGCGTCGGCCTCGGCGGCGGCCCGGACCCGCAGCTCGGCCTCCTCGGCCTCCAGCCCGGGCAGGGCGGCGGCCAGCTCGTCGGCCCGGGCGCGGTCCTGGGCCCGGCGCTCGGCCCCCTCGCCCTGCTGCTCGGCCAGCAGGGCCAGTTCGGCCTCGGCGTCGTCGCGCTCGCGGGCCACCCGCTCTTCCGTGGCCGTGGCCTCGGCCCGGACCCGCTGGTGGTGGTCGAGGGCGCGGGCGGCGGCCGCCTCGGCCCGGCGGGCCTTGTCCAGCGCGGCCCGGGCCCGGTCGTGGCCGGCCACGGCCGCGTCGGCGTCGGCGGCCGCGGCGGCCGACCGGTCGCGGGCCTCGTCCAGCGCGGCGCCGGTG
>DASXRH010000572.1:0-5779 GCA_036506715.1 Acidimicrobiales bacterium | reverse complement strand
GTGCGCCAGGATCATCCCATGAGCCCCGCTCCCGCACCCCTGCCGCCCGTGGGCCCCGCCGCCCCCACGCCGCCTATCCCGCTGGCCGGGGGCGGCGCCGGCGCCACGCCCCGCCTGGCCGCCGCCCGGGTCGAGGTCGACGACGCGCTGCTGGGCCGGCTGCGCGACGCCTGCGCCGAGGTCACCGTCGAGCCGGCGGCCGTGGCCGAGGCCAGCCGCGACTGGTGGCCGCTGGCCATGGCGTGGGCGACCGAGGGTCAGGTGGCGGGGCTGGCGGCGGCGGTGGCCCGGCCCACCGGCGCCGACCAGGTGGCCGCCGTGCTGGCCCTGTGCCACGAGGCCCAGGTGCCGGTGACGGCGGCCGGGGGGCGCAGCGGCGTGTGCGGGGCGTCGGTTCCGCTGCACGGCGGCGTGGTCCTCGACCTCACGGCGCTGGCCGGCATCGTCGAGCTCGACGCCACCTCGGGAGTGCTCGACGTGCGGCCCGGCACGTTCGGCGACGTCCTCGAACACGAGCTGCGGTCCCAGCACGGCGTCACGCTCGGGCACTGGCCCCAGTCGGTGGCGCTGTCCACGGTCGGCGGCTGGCTGGCGTGCCGGTCGGCGGGCCAGCTGTCGGGCCGCTACGGCAAGATCGAGGACATCGTGGTCGGCCTGGACGTGGCGCTCGCCGACGGCCGCCGCATCACGACCGGGGGATGGCCACGGGCCGCGGTGGGACCCGACCTCACCCAGCTGTTCGTGGGCAGCGAGGGCACCCTCGGCGTCATCACCGGCGCCCGGCTGCGGGTCCACCCGGCCCCTACCCACGAGCGGCGGGCGGCGTACCTGCTCGCCTCTTTCGAGCAGGGCCTCGACACCATGCGCCGCATCGTCCAACGGGGCGCCACCCCGGCCGTGATGCGGCTCTACGACGCGGCCGAGGCCGACCGCACCTACCACACGGGCGACAAGGCGCTGCTGCTGGTGCTGGACGAGGGCGACGGCACCCTGATCGACGCCACGCTGGAGCTGGTGGCCGAGGAGTGCCTGGTGGGCAGCGGCGGGCACCGGGGCGACGAGGCCCACGTCCAGCACTGGCTGGAGCACCGCAACGAGGTCTCGGCGCTGGAGGCGTTGACGGCCAAGGGCTACACGGTCGACACGATGGAGGTGGCGGCGTCGTGGTCGGCGCTGCCCGCGGTCTACCGGGCCACGCTCGACGCCCTCAGCGGTGTCGAGGGCACGATCGCCGCGTCGGCCCACCAGTCGCACAGCTACCCCACGGGCGGGTGCCTGTACTTCACCTTCGCCGGCCAGGTCGACGCCGACCGGCGCGACGCCTACTACCGCGAGCTGTGGGACGCCGGCCAGAGCGCGGTGCTCGACAACGGGGGCGCGCTCAGCCACCACCACGGCGTCGGTCTCAACCGGGCCCGGTTCATGCCCCGGGCGCTCGGCGGCGGGTTCGACGTGCTGGTGGCGGCCAAGCAGGCCCTCGATCCCCAGGGCATCCTCAACCCGGGGAAGCTGGGGCTGCCGTCGCCGTGGGGCCCGGTGGGCGGGTGGTGACCCGGGGACCGGGCCGGATCGGGCAGACTCGCAGGCCATGAGCGGACCGATCCTGGTCGTCGACGTCGGCACCTCCGGCGTGCGGGGCGCGGTCGTCCGGCCCGACGCCACGGTGGCCGAGGTCAGGTACCGGCCGGTGCTGCCGTCATCGCCGGCACCCGGGCTGGTCGAGTTCGACCCCGTGGCCATGGCCGACGCCGCGCTGGCCGTGGCCCGCGAGGCCCTCGCGGTCGGCGGGCCGGTCGCGGCGGTGGGCATCACCAACCAGCGGGCATCCACCGTGGTGTGGGACCGGGCCACCGGCGTGCCCGTCGGCCCCGGCCTGGGCTGGCAGGACCTGCGAACGGTCGGCGACTGCCTGGTGTGGCAGGGCGAGGGCCTGCGGTTCGCCCCCAACGAGTCGGCCACCAAGGCCAGCTACCTGCTCGACGCCGCCGATCCCGACCGGACCCGCGACCTGTGCGTCGGCACCGTCGACACCTGGATCGCCTGGACGCTGTCGGGGGGCGCCCTCCACGTCACCGACCTGTCCAACGCCGCCGTCACCGGCCTGGTGGTGGGCGACGGGTCCGACTGGGACGACAAGGTGCTCGGCGCCCTGCGCATCCCCCGCACCGGGCTGCCCACCATCGTCGACACCACCGGGGTCATCGGCGCCGCGACCGCCCTCGACGGGGCCCCGGCGCTGGCCGCCCTGGCCGGCGACCAGCAGGCGTCGCTGGTGGGCCAGGGATGCGTGCGGCCCGGGTTGGCGAAGATCACCTTCGGCACCGGCGGCATGCTCGACGTGTGCGTCGGCCCCGAGCGACCCCGGTTCCCCCGCCAGGGCGGCCACGGCACGTTCCCCATCGTCGCCTGGCGGCAGGGCGGCACGCCGACGTGGGGGGTCGAGGCGATCATGCTGGCGGCCGGGACCAACGTCGAGTGGCTGCGCGACGACCTCGGGATCATCGCCAGCGCCGAGGCGTCGCACGAGGTGGCCGCCGCCTGCGCCACCTCCGAGGGCGTCGTGTACGTGCCGGCGCTGCTCGGCCTGGGCACGCCCCGGTGGGACTACGGGGCCCGGGGAACGCTGCTCGGCGTCACCCGGGGCACGGGACGGCCCCAGCTGGTGCGAGCCGTGCTCGAGGGCGTCGCCCAACGGGGCGCCGACCTGGTCGAGGCCACCGAGGCCGACACCGGGCTCACCCTCGACCGGCTGCGGGTCGACGGCGGGATGAGCGGCAACCCCACGTTCGTCCAGGCCGTGGCCGACGCCACCGGCCGGCCGGTCGAGGTGTCGCCCGAGCGGGAGGCGACCACGCTGGGCGCCGGGTTCCTGGCCGGGCTGGCCGTGGGCACGTGGGCCGGATGGGACGAGCTGGCGGCCACGTGGCGGCCCCGGGCGGTGGTCGAGCCGAAGCGGGCCCTCGACCGCGACCGCTGGCGGGAGGCGCTCGACCGGGCCGCCGGGTGGGAGCCCGACCTCAGCGCCATCAGCTTCTAGTCGGCGAACCGATCGGGTCCGCGGACCGTATAGAGCACTCACAACCGTTCACACGGCGCCGGATGCGCCATGGGGGTACGAGGACAATGGCACGTTCGCGACGGACGCTCGGCCTGGTGGCCGGTGCGGCCGTTGTCATCCTGGTGGTCGCGGGGTTCGGGGTGTGGTGGTTCCTCATCCGCGACGACGCGCCCGAGGCGGCCAACATCGAGGCCGCCGGCGAGACGCTCGGCCAGCAGAGCGGGAGCCCGGGCAGCTCGTCCCAGGCCGGCGGCGACGTCGACGGCTCGTGGACGGTCGACACGTCGGTCGGGACGTTCGAGGACTTCACCGGCACGTGGGCCGGCTACCGGGTCGAGGAGGAGCTGGCCCGCGTCGGCAGCCACACCGCTGTCGGCCGCACCCCCGACGTGACGGGCACGATGACGGTCGAGGGCGGCCAGGTGACCGGGGTCGACGTCCAGGTCGACCTGACCACGCTGAAGAGCGACAGCGGCACCCGCGACGGCGCCCTGTCCAGCCGGGGCCTCGAGTCCGAGCGGTTCCCGACGGCCACGTTCACGCTCAGCCAGCCGCTGGCCGTGCCCGAGGGCGTGGCCGACGGCCAGCAGGCGTCGACCCAGGCCGCGGGCGAGCTGACGATCCACGGCGTCACCAAGGAGGTGACGGTCGACATCGACACCAAGCTGTCCAACGGCAAGGCGGCGGTGGTCGGCAACGCCCCGGTCAAGCTCACCGACTTCGGCATCGAGCCGCCGACCGGCTTCTCGGTCCTGTCGATCAAGGACGAGGGTGCGTTCGAGTTCCAGATCTTCTTTGCCAAGCAGTAGGGCTGAGGCGGGGCGCCCCGGTCGCCGGCGACAGCGTGGTCGCCGGCGACCGGTAGGCTGGAGGTGACGGTGAGCCGGCCGGGTGGCCGCGGCGCCGGAGCCCCCCGGGGCCCCGGGGTCGAGGAAAGTCCGGACTCCACAGGGCACGGGTGCTGGCGAGAGCCAGGACGGGGCGACCTGCCGGTTCAGGGCAACAGAGAGCAGACCGCCGATGGCGGGGCGCCGCTCACGGCGTTCCGCACAGGCAAGGGTGAAACGGTGCGGTAAGAGCGCACCAGCGTCGGGGGCGACCCCGGCGGCTGGCAACCCCCACCCGGAGCAAGGCCAAGCGTGGGACGGCCGGCCCGGCCGATGTCCCCAGGTAGGCCGCACAGATGGATGGCCACCGGGCGGTGACCGCAAGGGATCCGCCTACAGAATCCGGCTTACAGGCCGGCTCACCGTCACCACCATCTGACCTGGGCATTTGGCTCTACTCCCCTGCCTCAGTCCTCAGCCAGTCCTCAGCGAGCTCGCCGCCCAGGAGCTCGTCGACGGCCTGGCGGGTGCGGTCCTCGTCGTCGGGCCACAGGTGCCCGTACACGTCGAGCGTCTCGACGGCCGAGGCGTGTCCGAGGCGTGCCTGCACCACCTTCACGGACAGGCCCCTGCGGATCAGCGCCGACGCGTAGAAATGGCGGAGGTCGTGGAATCGGACGGTCGGGGCGCCCGCACGGTCTGATGCTGCCCTCATCACATCAGCAGCGCGGTTCCGTGCCACCGGACGCCCGGCCGATCCCGTGATGATCAGCCCTCGACGCGGTCGACCACATAGGCCGAGCCGACATGGACCGCCGGAACTTCCTCCGATGCGCCCTCTTCTCGGTCGGGCTGTCGATCGCCCCCAGCCGGGACTGGCTCGTCGCCACCATCGAGGACGCCACCGCCCCGACCGGGCGGGTCAGCGCCCAGGTCGACGCCATCCGCCGCACCTTCGGCCTCTTCCAGGAAGGGACGTCATGCGAGGCGGCGGCCACGCCCGCCACCAACTCGCCAGCTACGTCACCACCGTCGTCACGCCCCTACTGCGCGAGAACGACGCATCCACCGCCACCGGGCGAGCCCTCTACGAGGCGGGCGCCGAACAGCTCTACCTACTCGGCTGGATGGCCTACGACGACGGCCAGCACCCACTCGCCCAGCGCCACCTCGTCCAGTCCCTCCGCCTGGCCCAGGAAGCCCACCGCCCCGAGCTCGGCGCCCACGTCCTCGCTGGCCTCTCTGACCAAGCGACGCTCACCGGCCATCCGGACCAAGCCCTTCAACTCGCCCAAGCCGGCCGTGCGGGCTTGCGCGGCATGGATGGTCCGGCGTGCCTCGCGGACCTATGTGCGCTGCAGGCGAGAGCAGAGGCCGCCCTGGGCGACGGTATGGCGGCGGCCCGATCGGTCATCGAGTCCGAGCGGCACGCCGAGGACATCGACCTCGCCGCCGAGCCGGAGTGGGCACGGTTCATCGACTCGGCCTACCTCAACGGCGAGTATGCCCACGCGTTCCGAGACCTCGGCCGAGTAGCCGACAACGCCGACTTCGCACAGCGGTCAGCTGATGCGGCCACCCGACAGCACCGGGCCAGACGAGGCTCACTCGCCCATGCGACGCTCTCCCGGGCTGCGCTCGCACACAAGGACCTCGAGGCCGCCGGTGCAGCTGCGACGACGACCGCACACCTTGCGGCCACAGTCCACTCGTCTCGTTCCACCCAAGCCGTAGGCGACCTGCGGCGCCGCCTTCAGGACCACAAGACGTCACCGGCGATAGTCGACTTCCTCGCCGTCGCCGACACGTTGTTCCCGAAGAAACTGACCTAAAGCCGCCGCAGGCCCGAGCCGTGACCCGATCCGCCGACAAGGTGACCGAGCCGATCGAAGAC
>DASXRH010000571.1:0-1543 GCA_036506715.1 Acidimicrobiales bacterium | reverse complement strand
CGCCCACAAGGTGGTGGCCACGCCCGGGGTCGACGCCGTGGGCCTGGCGCTGGGCCAGGCCCGGGGCGACCTCGAGGGCCGGGTGGCCGCCGCGGCCGGTGGCAGCCACGACCTGCTGGTGGTGGACGGCCCCCTGGGCGCCCGGCGCCACATCGCCGGGGCGGTCGGGTACGTCAAGACCCACCATGTCGCCTACCTGCCGCCCGACCTCCAGCGGGTGGTGGCCGCTCTGGCGCCGGGCGAACGCACACCGCTGTTCACCGTGGGCGACCACCGGTTCCGCTGGTCGTGGTACCAGCGGCTGCCGGGCCCGGCGGACCACCCGTGGTGGGGCGTCGTCCGCTGCGAGGCCCCGGGCGACCTGACGCTGGCCGCGGCCGGGGCCCGGGCCGACGTGGTGGCGGCCACGCTGTCCCGGTTCGCCAGCCAGCCCCACAACGAGCCGCGGGCCCCGCAGAACCTGCACCCCATCGCCGGGCTCGAGCGAGCGCTCAAGCGCCGGCTGGGCGACGCCCTGGTGCTGGAGCGGGCCCTGCGCCGGGCCGCCGCGGCCTAGACACATCCCGATATAGGAATATGATGTCCCCCTCGACGAGAGGGAGGAAGGACATGGGAGTGAGCAGCGGCACGGCGACGGTCACGTTCCCCACCGATGAGCAGATCCTCATCACGCGGGAGTTCGACGCCCCCCGGCACCTGGTCTACCGGGCGTGGACCACGCCCGAGCTGGTCGCCCGGTGGTGGAGCGGCCAGCGGGGGACGATGACCACGGTCGACATCGACCTGCGGGTCGGCGGCACCTGGCGCTACGTGCTGGTGACCAACGACGGGTTCGAGGTCGCGTTCCACGGCGAGTACCGCGAGATCGTGCCCGACGAGCGCATCGTCACCACCGAGGTCTACGAGATGCCCGGGGCCGAGCCGCTGGCCGCGGCCGACGAGCCGTTGAACATCGTCACGTTCACCGAGGTCGACGGCCGCACCACCCTCTCCCTGCTGGCGCAGACCACGAGCCGGGAGCTGCGCGACACGATCATCGAGTCGGGCATGGAAGCCGGCATGCAGGAGCAGATGGACCTGCTCGAGCAGGTGGCCGTGTCGCTGGTCTAAGCGACGATTGCCTCCAGCACCGAGAAGTTCGTGGGCCCGGTGGCCGGGGTGATGCGGGTGAGGGCGAACCCGGCGCCGGTCAGCAGATCCCGGAACTCGGCCTCCGTGCGCTCCCTGCCACCGGTGCACACCAGCATGTTGAGGTCGCTCATCACCATCATCAGCACGTCCCGGGACGGCGACGGCGTGTCGGGCATGACCGGCTCGACCACCAGGAGGGTCGCGCCTGCCGGCATCGCCTCCCGCACCCGGACGAGCACGGCGGTCGCCTTCTCGTCGTCCCAGTCGTGGATGACGCTCTTGATCAGGTACGCGTCGGCTCCGGGGGGCACGGCGGCGAAGAAGTCCCCGGCCACCGCCGTGCACCGGTCGGCCACGCCGGCGGCCGCCAGCACCGGCGCCGCCTCGGCCATGCCGTCGGCGGTGTCGAACA
>DASXRH010000570.1:0-2554 GCA_036506715.1 Acidimicrobiales bacterium | reverse complement strand
GCGCGCGGGCCCACCCCGCCACCTCGTCGGGCACCGCCGCCGCGTCGCCCCGCCGCACCAGACCGAGGGCACCGGTGACCGCCAGCACCGCCGCCGCCGGGCCCGCGGCAGCGGCGTCGTCGCCGGCGTCGAGGGCAGCGTTGGCCTCGCGTACCAGGTCGAACACCAGTGCCATGGCCTGCTGGGTGCGGAGGTCGTCGTCCATGGCGGCCCGGAACCGGGCCATCGCCCCCGGGTCGGCGTCGACCTCGCCCGCCGCCACGGCCGGCAGCTCGGAGGCCACCCGGCGGGCGAACGCGTCCAGCCGGTCGAGCGCCGCCTCCGCATCGCGCAGCGTGTCGTCGGTGATGTCGATGGGCGACCGGTAGTGCGAGCGCAGCACCAGCAGGCGGTAGGCCCGGGGGTCGTAGGCCCCGACCAGGTCGACCAGGTTGGCGGTGTTGCCGAGCGACTTGGACATCTTCACGCCCTCGACCTCGACGAACCCGTTGTGGACCCACATCGCGGCGAAGCGGCGCCCGTCGGCCACCGCCTGGGCCCGCTCGTTCTCGTGGTGGGGGAAGGCCAGGTCCTGGCCGCCGCCGTGGATGTCGAACCCCTCACCCAGCAGGTCGAGCGACATGACGACGCACTCGGTGTGCCAGCCCGGCCGGCCCTCGCCCCACGGGGAGGGCCAGTGGGGCTCGCCCGGCTTGGCCTTCTTCCACAGCGCGAAGTCGATCGGGGACCGCTTCTCGTCGGACGCCTCGACCCGGGCGCCGGCCTTCAGCGTCTCGAGCGGCTGGCGGGCCAGCAGCCCGTAGTCGTCGACCCGTTCGGACTGGAAGTAGACGCCGTCACCGGTCTCGTAGGCGACCCCCCGGTCGACCAGCCGGCCGATGAGCGCCACCATGTCGTCGACGTAGGCGGTGGCGTGGGGGTCGTGGTCGGGCCGCTTGACGTCGATGGCGTCCATGGCCCGGTACCAGACGTCCTCGCAACGGCGGGCGATGTCCCGCCAGTCGCGCTGCTCGTCCAGCGCGCGCTGGATGATCTTGTCGTCGATGTCGGTGACGTTGGAGACATACGTGACGTCGTAGCCCGACCACTCGAGGTAGCGGCGCAGCACGTCGAACACCAGCGAGAAACGGCCGTGGCCCAGGTGGGGCGGCCCGTAGACGGTGGGGCCGCAGACGTACATCGACACCTTGCCGGGCTCACGGGGCTCGAAGGGGGCGACGGCTCCCTTGGCGGTGTCGAACAGCTGCAGCATCGCTGACCAGGCTAGTTCCAGCCCCGGTCCGGACCGAACGAGTTGGCCTCAGCCGGGGCCGGCGTAGCCCACCGACGCCAGGGCCGGCCCCAGGACCTCGTGCATCAGGTCCTGCTCGGCCCGGCTGAGGTTGTCCCGCCAGCCCCCGGGGGACGCCGAGCGGATGGCGCGGCCCTCGCCCCGCTCGGTCGGGGGGACGGCGTCGTAGGCGTGCTCGGCCGCGACCGCCGCCAGGTCATCGGGGGCGGCGGCGACGGGCAGGCGGGCGCAGATGCGGCCCAGCTCCGCGGTCGGGTCGGCCACCAGGTCCTCGTAGCGGACCAGCACCCGGCGGTCGGGCGGGTGGGCCGCATAGGTGCGCTGGACGACCTCGGTGCGGAAGGCCCACACCGCCGACTGCCAGCGGACCAGCGCCTCCCGGCCGCCGTCGCCGACCGGGAACGCGCCCTCGTCCTGCGCCCACGTCCCCGTGCGGTAGGCATCGAGCCACGAGTCGACCACGTCGCGGCCGTCACGCAGCAGGAACACCAGGCGCGACGCCGGGAACAGCGACACCAACAGGTCGGCCACGTGCGAGCCCGGCTCCTTGACGACCACGAGCGGCTCGGCGCCGCACGGCCGTGCCGCCCGGGCGGCGGCGTCGAAGCGCTCCACGATCAGGCGGCGCAGCGCCGGCGCCCAGGCCTCGCGGTAGCGGTCGCAGAAGAAGTAGTCGTCCTTGTCCCGCTTGACCCGGTCGAGCGTCGTGAGCTCGGGCGGACGGTCGGCCACCGCCCAGGCCAGCGAGATGGGGCGCCACACCCCCAGGTGGTGGCCGAGGTGGGGGTCGTCGACGGGCACCACGCCCGGGAACGACGACAGCATCCGCAGCAGCCAGGTGCTGCCGGACCTCGACGAGCCGAAGATCCACACGAGGCGGTCCTCGGCGTCGGCCAGGGAGAACACACGCACGATTGTGGTGCTTCCCGGCCGTACGGTTTGCCATGCCGGGGGCCTGAACGCCTTTCGGTGCGTGCCCGTGCCCCCACTACCCTTTGTTGCGTGAGCAGCATTCCCGACAAGCCCCAGCTGAAGGGGCTCGAGGCCAAGTGGCGCCAGCGGTGGGCCGACGAGGGCACCTACCGGTTCGACCGCACCAAGACCCGGGCCGCCATCTATTCGGTGGACACGCCCCCGCCGACGGTCAGCGGCCACCTACACATCGGGCAGGTGTGCTCGTACACCCACACCGACCTCGTCGTCCGTTACCAGCGCATGCGAGGCCGCGAGGTCTTCTACCCGATGGGGTGGGACGACAACGGG
>DASXRH010000569.1:0-3224 GCA_036506715.1 Acidimicrobiales bacterium | reverse complement strand
TGGTGGCGTGGGACCTCGACCGCCACGACTGGCGCACGTTCCGGGTCGACCGGCTGGCGCCGCCGCCGATCCCCGGCGCCCGGTTCACCCCCCGCCCCCCGCCGCCCGGCGGACTCGACGCCTACATCGCCCGCTCGGTGACCACCGCCCCCTACCGCCACCAGGCCCGGGTGCTGTTCTTCGCTCCCGTCGCCCGGGTGGCCGAGCGGGTGTCGCCGGCGGCCGGCACGCTCGAGGCGGTCGACGGCGACACCTGCCTCATGCACTACGGGGCCGAGACCCTCGACGCCCTGGCCTCGTTCATCGGGGTGGTGGGCATCGACTTCGAGGTCCAGCACCCGCCCGAGCTGGCCGCCCACCTGGTGCGGATGGGCGAGAGGTTCTTGAGGGCCGCGGGGCGGCACTAACCTGGGAGCGCTGACGACCTCCGATGGGAGAGACCCGACTTCGGGCGCCGAAGGGGCAACCACCCCGGAACCTCTCAGGCACAAGGGACCATCGGATCGAGGCAGCTCTGGAGCCGCCGTCACGGTGACAGAGGGGGGAACGTACGCGGCGCCGCCGGCACCGCCACCACCCCGCCCACCCTCTCGGGAGCAGCACCGTGAGCACCAGCGCCGACGAGCCCACCGATCGCCAGGTCGCCGCCGCCGACGGCTTCGCCGGCCGCCCCATCGGGCCCGCCGCCCACGGGCCCACTGATCGCCAGGTCGCCGCCGCCGACGGCTTCGCCGGCCGCCACATCGGGCCCGCCGCCCACGACGTGGCCACCATGCTCGCCACCCTGGGCCTCGACTCCCTCGACGCCCTGCTCGACCAGGCCGTGCCCCCGGCGATCCGCGACGACAAGCCGCTGGAGCTGGCCGCCGCGGTCAGCGAGCCCGAGGCGCTCGCCCGCCTGCGGGCGCTGGCCGGCCGCAACCGGGTCGTCACCTCGCTCATCGGCACCGGCTACTACGGCACCCACACCCCCGGCGTGATCCTGCGCAACGTGCTGGAGAGCCCGGCCTGGTACACGGCCTACACGCCGTACCAGCCCGAGATCAGCCAGGGCCGGCTGGAGGCGCTGCTCAACTTCCAGACCATGGTGTGCGACCTCACCGGGCTCGACATCGCCAACGCCTCGCTGCTCGACGAGGCCACCGCCGCCGCCGAGGCCATGACGCTGGCCCGTCGCTCCAGCCGCCACGCCGGGTCGGTCTTCTTCGTCGACGCCGAGTGCCACCCGCAGACCATCGCGGTGGTGGCCACCCGGGCCGAGCCGCTGGGCATCGAGGTGGTGGTGGGCGATCCCGCCACCGACCTCGACCCGGCGGCCGCCTACGGCGTGCTGCTCCAGCACCCGGGCACGTCGGGCGTGGTCCGCGACCTGCGGCCGGTCATCGCCGCCGTCCACGACGCCGCCGGCCTGGCCGTGGTGGCGACCGACCTGCTCGCCTGCACCCTGCTCGTGCCGCCGGGCGAGCTGGGCGCCGACGTGGCCGTGGGGTCGTCGCAGCGCTTCGGGGTGCCGCTGGGCTTCGGCGGTCCCCATGCCGGGTTCATCGCCACCCGCGACGGGCTGCGGCGGTCGCTGCCCGGGCGGCTGGTGGGCGTGTCGGTCGACGCCGCCGGGCGCCCGGCCCACCGCCTGGCTCTCCAGACCCGCGAGCAGCACATCCGGCGCGAGAAGGCCACCTCCAACATCTGCACCGCCCAGGTGCTGCTGGCCGTCATCGCGTCGATGTACGCCGTGTACCACGGGCCCGAGGGCCTGACTGCCATCGCCCGCCGGGTGACCGGCACCACCGCGGTCGTGGCCGACCGGCTGCGGGCCGCCGGCCTCGACCCGGTCCACGACACCTGGTTCGACACGCTGACCGTGCGGGCGCCCGGCCGGGCCGACGCGTTGGTGGCGGCCGCCCTCGACGCCGGGATCAACCTGCGCCCGCGCGACGCCGACACGTTCGGGATGTCGTTCGACGAGACCACCGACGCCGCCGTCGTCGACCGGCTGTGCGGGGCGCTGGGCCTGGCCCCCCTCGACGAGGGCCTCGACCTGCCCGCCGGCCCGGCGCTGGCCGGCATCCCCGCCGCCGAGCGCCGCACCAGCGACCACCTCACCCACCCCGTGTTCCACGAGCACCGGTCCGAGACCGACATGCTGCGCTACCTGCGGCGCCTGGCCGACAAGGACGTGGCCCTCGACCGGGCCATGATCCCGCTGGGCTCGTGCACGATGAAGCTCAACGCCACCACCGAGATGATCCCGGTGACCTGGAACGAGTTCGCCGCCATCCACCCCTTCGCCCCGCTCGACCAGGCCGAGGGCTACCGCGAGCTGATCGCCGACCTCGAGGCCACGCTGGCCCAGATCACCGGGTACGACGCCGTGTCGCTCCAGCCCAACGCCGGCTCGCAGGGCGAGCTGGCCGGGCTGCTGGCCATCCGCGCCTACCACCGCAGCCGGGGCGACGGGGGCCGCGACCTGTGCCTCATCCCGGCCTCGGCCCACGGGACCAACGCCGCCTCGGCGGTCATGGCCGGCATGCGGGTGGTGGTCGTGGCCTGCGACGCGGACGGCAACGTGGACGTCGACGACTTCCGGGCCAAGGCCGACGAGCACGGCGACCGGTTGGCGGCGCTGATGGTCACCTACCCGTCGACCCACGGGGTGTTCGAGGCCGCCATCGGCGAGATCTGCGACATCGTCCACGCCCACGGCGGCCAGGTCTACGTCGACGGCGCCAACCTCAACGCCCTGGTGGGCGTGGCCCGACCGGGCTGGTTCGGCGGCGACGTCAGCCACCTGAACCTGCACAAGACGTTCTGCATCCCCCACGGCGGCGGCGGCCCCGGCGTCGGGCCGGTGGCGGCGCGGGCCCACCTGGCCCCGTTCCTGCCCAACCACCCCGTGACCCCCGAGGCCGGCCCGGCCACCGGGCCGGGACCCGTGTCGGCGGCGCCGTGGGGGTCGGCCGGCATCCTGCCGATCAGCTACACGTACACCAAGCTCATGGGCCCCGACGGGCTGCGGCAGGCGACGGCGGTCGCCATCCTCAGCGCGAACTACGTGGCCGCCCGGCTGCGCGACCACTACCCGGTGCTGTACACGGGCGAGCACGGCCGGGTGGCGCACGAGTGCATCATCGACCTGCGCCCGCTGACCAAGGCCACGGGCGTCACCGCCGACGACGTGGCCAAGCGCCTGGTCGACTACGGCTTCCACGCCCCGACGATGAGCT
>DASXRH010000568.1:0-12284 GCA_036506715.1 Acidimicrobiales bacterium | reverse complement strand
CCTGCGGTCGGGCGGGGCCGTGGTGGCCGCCGCCGTCGAGCCGCTGGCCTAAGCGAAACGGTCGGCGATCAGCTCGGCGGCGTCGTGCAGCTCGGCCGCCACCCAGTCGATGTCGCCCATGCCGTTGGCCCACGAGATGGTCGAGCTCCACCACACGTGGCCCAGCGCCTTGGCCGCCCGGGCCTCGAGCGCGGGGTCGATGCCCTGGGGGAACGCGGCCACCATGATGCTTGCCATCGTCTGGGTCGCCTCGCCGATGGCGGCCACGCTGGCGGGGTCGCCGGCGGTCATGGCCCCGACCACGGCGGTGGTGAGCCGGGGCTCGCGGTCCATCGAGCGCAGCGCCCGCCGCAGCACGTCCATGATGCGGTCCACCGTGGTGTCGCCTGTGGGCGGGTGGCGGGTGACCCGGTCCTCGAGGTCGACCAGCCACTGGACCATCACGGCCAGCAGCAGGGCGTCCTTGGAGGGGAAGTAGCGGTAGATCGTGCCGAGGGCCACCTCGCCGCGGGCGGCGACGTCGCGCATCTGCACGGCGTCGTAGCCGCCCTCGGCCGCCAGCTCCTGGGCGGCCCGGATGACCCGCTCGCGCCGGGCGGCCTGGCTGCGGGTCAGCGCCGGGGCCGGCGCGGGGCGGGTGTCGGCGGGCATCGGCGGACCACGCTACCCAACACGTCGGCCCAGGTCGCGGAAGGGGACGTCCTTGTCGGTGCGGGGTTCGGCGGGCAGCCCGAGGGCCCGCTCCCCCATGATGTTGGCCTGGACCTGGTCGCTGCCGCCGGCGATGCGCAGCGACGGCGAGTGCAGGAACCGCCGCAGCCACATGCCGTCGTCGGCCACGTCGGCCCCGCCCAGCAGCCCGTGGGCGCCCTGGGCGTCGATGGCCGCCGTCGACAGCGCCTGCATGTAGCGGGCGTAGGCCAGCTTCATGACCGAGGCCTCGGCCCCGGGCCGCCGGCCCTGGCTCAGCGCGGTCTGGGACCGGTAGCGGAGGAAGCGCAGCAGCTCGTAGCGGATGTGGGCGTCGACCAGCCGCTGGCGCACCCGGGGGTCGGAGGCGGCGCCGAGGCGGGCGACGAAGGCGATGAGCGCCTCGGGGGTGGCCCCCGTCCCACCGGCGATCGACGATCGCTCGCTGGTGAGGGTGGTCTGGGCGATGCCCCAGCCGTCGCCCGGGCCGCCCAGCAGGTTGGCGGCGGGGACCCGCACGCCGTCCAGGAACACCTCGGAGAAGTGGGCCTCGCCGGTCATCTGGCGCAGCGGCCGCACGTCGATGCCGGGGGTGCCCATGTCGACCAGGAAGTAGCCGATGCCGCGGTGCTTGGGGACGCCGGTGTCGGTGCGGGCCAGCAGCATCCCCCATCGGGCCCGGTCGGGCGACGAGGTCCACACCTTCTGACCGGTGACCACCCACTCGTCGCCGTCGCGCTCGGCCCGGGTGGCCAGGCCGGCCAGGTCTGAGCCGGCGCCGGGCTCGCTGAACAGCTGGCACCACAGCTCGTCGCCCCGCAGCATGGGCGGGAGGAAGCGGTCCTTCTGGTCCTCGGTGCCGTGGGCGAGGATGGTCGGTCCCGCCATGCCGATCGAGATCATGAACGCGCCGTTGGACACCCCGTAGCGGGCCTGCTCCTGACCGAAGATGACCTGGTCGATGGGGCGCCCGCCCCGGCCGCCGTACTCCTTGGGCCAGGTGATGCCGGCCCAGCCGCCGTCGTAGAGGGTGCGCTGCCAGGCCTGGCAGCGGGCGATGTAGGCGCCCTCGTCGTACGCGCCGGTCCACAGTCCCAGCGAGAAGTCGTCGGGGTGGCCCTTGGGGATGGCGTGGGCGTCGAGCCAGGCGCGGGCCTCGGCCCGGAACGCGGCTTCCTCCGGCGTGTCGTCGATGTCCACGCCCACCAGACTAGAACACGTTCTACTCCGAGGGAGGTGCCAAGCTGCTGTGGTGACGTCCGCGCCCCCACCGCCGGCCGCGAGCCTCACGCGCTTCGGCGCTCGCGAGCTCGTCCGGGGCGCCGAGATCGGGGCCGTGCTCGCCGCGTACGTGGTCCGGGCCGTGGTGATCCACGCCGCCCGCCGCCCGCGGTCGCTGCTGCGCCTGCGCCGCGACGCCGCGTCCCGGCGGACGCTGGCGGACGCGGTGAGCCAGGGGCTGGTGGCGGCGTTCATGGCCCTCGGCCCGACCTTCGTGAAGCTCGGCCAGATGATCGCGTCGTCGCCCGGCATGTTCCCCGCCCCCCTGGCCGACGCCTGCCTGCGCACGCTGGACGACGTCCCCCCGTTCCCGGCGGCCGAGGCCCTGGCCATCGTCGAGGACGACCTGGGGGCGGCCGCCTCCGAGCTGTTCGCCTCGTTCGACCCCGAGCCGCTGTCGGCCGCCTCCATCGCCCAGGTTCACGGGTGCGTGCTGGAGGACGGGCGCGACGCCGTGCTCAAGGTCCAGCGGCCGGCGATCGCCGACCGCATGAACCGCGACCTGCGGATGATGTACCGCCTGGCCCGGCTCATCGACCGCACCCGCACCGGCCACCTGCTCAACGCCCCGGGGGTGGTCGAGGACCTCCACCAGGTGACCAACGAGGAGCTCGACTTCGGGCTGGAGGCCCACCGCCAGGCCGCGTTCCGCGACCACATCGGCGACTTCGGCGACAACGCCTGGATCACCGCCCCCGAGGTCTACCGCGACCACTGCGGCCCCCGGGTCATCTGCATGGAGCGGCTCTACGGCACGCCCATGGACCGCTTCGCCGAGATCCGGGCCCGGGGCATCGACGGCGAGCTCGTGCTCCGCCGGGGGCTCAAGGTGTGGATGGAGGCCACGCTCGTCCACGGGCCGTTCCACGGCGACGTCCACGCCGGCAACATCTGGGTGCTCGACGACGGGCGGGCCGCCTACCTCGACTTCGGCATCATGGGCGAGCTCCCCGATGCCCACCGCCAGGCCGTGCGCGACGCCCAGTACACGGTGATGATCGATGGCGACTACGGCCGCATCGTCCGGGCCTGGCAGCGCATCGGCATCCTCTCCGACGACGTCGGCCCGGTCGAGGAGGTGGCGGCCCGGCTCAAGGCCGTCCTCGACCCCATGTTCGACATGGCCATCGGCGAGGTCAGCCTGGGCGAGCTGATCCGCCAGCAGGTCGAGCTCCAGCGCGAGTACGGCGCCCGCGCCGCCCGCGAGCTCGTGCTCGTGAGCAAGCAGCTCATGTACTTCGAGCGCTACGCCAAGGAGCTGGCCCCCACCTACAACATGGCGCGGGACCTGTTCCTCATGCGGAACGTCTTCCCCGACGAGGTGGCCAAGGCCGTGGCCGAGCGCGGTCTGTGCCTGCCCGACGACAGCTGCCCCAACACCCGCGCCGTCAGCCCGTGACGGCCCGGCGCCGGCAGGTGTAGGCCCCGTAGGCGCCCCGCCGGAACGCCCGGTCGACGACGTCGAACCCGGTGCGGTCGAGCATGGGTTCGAGCAGCCAGGCGTAGGTGCTGAACTCGCCCCGGACGTGCTCGGCCAGCTCGGCGGCGGTCCAGCCGGCGGCCGGGTCGTCGACGGCGCCGGCCAGCCAGGCCGGGATGCGCACCGCGGCCTCGCCGGGGTCGAAGTCGTAGACGAGGTCGTGCAGCCGCAACAGACCACCGGGCCGCAGGAACCCCGCCACCCGGTCGAGGGCGACGGCCTTCCAGAAGTCGGGGAGCTGGTGCAGCGCGTTGCGGCTGAACACCACGTCGGCCGGCGGGCCGGCGTGCTCGTAGGACAGGAAGCCGGCCTCGACCACCTCGACGTTGCGCAGGGCCCTCGTGCGGGACCGCAGCGCGGCGACCATGGCCGGCGACACGTCCACCGCCACCACCCGGGCGCACCACGGGGCGATGGCGGCGGTGAAGGTCCCGGTGCCTGCGCCCATGTCGACCACCACCGTGTCGGGCCCCACGCCCCTGTCCCGCAGCAGGGCGACGTCGGCGGCCGGGTCGAACCCGGCCTTGCGGTCGTAGCCGGCCACGTAGGCGGGGTCGAGGTGCTCGGCGCCGGCGTGGGCCCGCTCGTCGAGCCACCAAGACCGTGTGCGCATGATTCGCTCGCTTCGCTCGCACTGCGTGCCGAGTAAGGCACTGTGCTCATGATTCGCTCGCTCACGCCGGCGCCGGCGCAGGGGCGCCCACACCCAGCCCCGCGGGCAGCGGGCCGGCGTGCACGACCACCAGCTCCTGCACCGCCCGGGTCAGGGCCACGTACAGGAGCCGCAGCCCCCGGGCCGTGCCGCCGGCGATGGCGTCGGGCTCGACCACCACCACGGCGTCGAACTCGAGGCCCTTGGCGTCGGGCGGGTCGAGCACCGTGGCCGCGTCCGGCAGACCGGCCGCCGCCACCGCCGGGCGCAGGCCGGGAGGCACCACCACCGCCACCGACGTGTACCGGGCGACCAGCTCGGCGGCGGCGCGGCCGACCTCGGCCGCCAGCGCCCCGTCGTCGCCGGGGGCGACGGCCAGGAACGCCGGGGGCAAGCCCTGGGTCCGCACCGAGCGGCACGGGGTCACGTCGGGGGCCGCCTCGGCCAGCAGGCCGTTGGCCATGTCCATGATGGCGGCCGGCACCCGGTAGCCGAGGTCGAGGTCGGCCCGCTCGGCTGTGGGCGGCGCGCTCAGATGGGCGATGGCGGCCTCCCACGACACCTGGGCGCCGGGGGCCGTGGCCTGGGCCAGGTCGCCGAGCACGGTCATCGACGCCGCCGGGCTGCGGCGGGCCAGGGCCCGCAGGCCCATGGCCGAGAGATCCTGGGCCTCGTCCACAACGATGTGGCCGTAGCTGCGCGGCGGGCCGGTGACGGCGGCCTCGGCCTCGTCGATGAGGGCCAGGTCGGCCGGCGTCCACGGCTCGTCGGCCAGCTTGCGCCCCGGCCGGCGGACCAGCGCCGCCTGCTCGCCGGCGTCGAGCACCCCGTCGGCCGCGGCGGCCAGCGCGGCCCGGTTGGTGACCAGCCGGCGGACCAGCGCCGGGGCGCTGAGCGCCGGCCAGATGCCGTCGAGCGCACGGGTCCACCCGCGGTCGCTGCGCAGGTCGGCCTCGACCTCGGCCGCGGTGGCCAGCTCGTCGCCCCGCCGGCGGGCCAGGCCCTGGCGCACCAGGCGCAGCACCTGACGGCGGAAGGCTGCGCGGCCCACGTTGTGGGGCACGTCCCGGCCCACCACGTCGAGCACGGCCTCGGCGGCGTCGGCGGCCGCCACCCGCACGCCGCCCCAGGTGGTGGTGGCCACCAGGTCGGCCTCGGGCAGCGCCACCGCCCCGGCCACCGCCCGGGCGATCACCGTGGCCATGCGGGGGTCGCCCTTCAGCGCCGCCGCCGCGTCGCCGTCGGCCCCGGCCACCCGGTAGGCGGTACCGGCCAGCAGCCGGTCGAGGGTGGTCTGGCGGGCGGCGGTCTCGCCCAGCGACGGCAGCACCTGGGCGATGTAGCGCAGGAAGATGGGGTTGGGCCCGATGACCAGCACGCCCTCGACATCGAGCGTGCGCCGGTGCTCGTAGAGGAGGAACGCGGCCCGGTGCAGGCCCACCGCCGTCTTGCCGGTGCCGGGCCCGCCCTGGACCACCAGGCAGGTCGCCAGCGGGGCCCGGATGACCACGTCCTGCTCGGCGGCGATGGTGGCGACGATGTCGCGCATCTCGCCGGTGCGCTCGCGCTCGAGCTCGGCCAGCAGGGGGTCGGGGATGCCGCCGTGGTGGGCCGCGTCCACGCTGTCGGGATCGTCGAACACCTCGTCGAACAGGTCGTCGACCCGGTGCCCGGTCATGAGGAACCGGCGCCGGCGGGCCAGGCCCTGGGGGTCGACGGCGGTGGCGCGGTAGAAGGGGGTCGCCACGTCGGCCCGCCAGTCGACCACCACCGGGTCGCCCCGGGCGTCCTCGACGTGGCGGCGGCCGACGTACCAGGTGTCGCCGACGCCCTCCTCGTCGAGGCGGCCGAAGCTGAGGGCGGGCACGTCGGCGTCGAGGCTGGCCAGCCGGTGGCGCAGGTGGGCCTGGGCGATGGCCGAGTCGACCTCCTGGGCGGCGCTGTCGCTGATGGCCGCGGCCCGGGCGGTGCGCTCCTGCATGGCCGCCAGGCACCGGTACGCGTCGTCGATGTAGGCCTGCTCGGCCGCCAGATCGGGGTGGTCCATCGCGCCCTCCGCGCGCCCGCCGGGCCCACGCCGGCGGCGGCCGGCACGGGGATCGACGACGCTAGCCACCGCCACCGGCGGCGCCACCACCATTTTCGCGCCCACGCCCTGCGAGCGGGCCGGGGCGGCAGGTGGCATCCTCGGGCCCGACGCGCATGTCGGGGAGGGCAGATGGAGCGGTTGTCAGGGTTGGACTCGGCCTTCCTGTCGTTCGAGACGCCCACGATGCACCTGCACGTGGCCATCGCCGCCGTGGTCGATCCCTCGACGATGGCCACGCCCTACGCCTTCGACCAGCTCAAGGGTTTCATCGCCGAGCGGCTGATGGGCGACGCCGCGTTCCGGCGCCGGGTGGTCGAGGTGCCGTTCCGGCTCAACCACCCGATCTGGGTCGAGGACCCGTACCTCGACCTCGACTACCACGTGCGCCGCCACGTCCTGCCCCCGCCGGGCGGCCCCCGCGAGCTGACCGATCTGGTGGGCGCCATCGTCGGCGTGGCCCTCGACCGGTCCCGGCCCCTGTGGGAGATCCACGTGGTCGAGGGCCTCTACGACGGCAACGTGGCCCTGGTGGGCAAGATCCACCACGCCGCCGTCGACGGGGTGTCGGGCGCCGAGCTCTTCATCCACCTGTTCGACCTCACCCCCGACCCGGCCGACCGGCCGCCGGCGCCCGCCGATCCCGTCACCCCCGAGCGCATCCCGTCCGACGCCGAGCTGGTGGGCCACGCCCTGTTGTCCCAGGCCCGCCGGACCCTGTCGCTGCCGGCGCTGGTGGGCCGAACGGCCCGCACCGCCACCCATCTGGTCAACCGCCACCGCGACCCGGAGGCCGTGGTGGGCGCGGTGCCGCTGCGGGCGCCCCGCACCCCGTGGAGCGGCGCCATCAGCCCCCACCGCCGGGTGGCGTTCGCCCGGGTGCAGCTGAGAGACGTGCGGGCGGTGCGGGCGGCGTTCGGGGTCAAGGTGAACGACGTGGTGCTGGCCCTGGTGTCGAGCGCGCTGCGCCGCTACCTGCGCGACCACGACGCGCTGCCGGCCGATCCGCTGGTGGCCATGGTGCCGGTGTCGGTGCGGGCCGACGACGCGAAGGGCACGCCGGACAACCAGGTGTCGGGCATGTTCGTCTACCTCCACACCGACGCCGACGACGCCGGCGAGCGGCTGAGGGCCATCGCCCTGGCCACCCGGGGGGCCAAGGAGGATCACAACGCCATCGGGGCCAAGCTGCTGCAGAACTGGGCCGAGCACGCCGCCCCCAGCACGTTCGCGCTGGCCACCCGGCTGTACTCGCGGCTCAACATCGCCGACCGCCACCCGCCGCTCTACAACGTGGTGGTGTCCAACGTGCCCGGGCCCGACTTCCCGCTCTACCTGGACGGCGCCGAGCTGGTCGCCACCTACCCGCTGGGCCCGGTCATGGAGGGCGCAGGCCTCAACGTGACCGTGCTGTCGTACATGGACAACGTCGACTTCGGCTTCATGGCCGCCGCCGAGCTGGTGCCCGACGTGTGGGACCTGGCCGACGACATCGAGGTGGCCATGGGCGAGCTGCTGGAGGCCGCCGAGCACCTGCCGACCGCCGGCGACTGAGCCCGGCGCGACCGCCGACGGCAGGCACGCCGCACGTCGTCGGCGGTCACCGGTAGCCGGTGACGTCGGCGGGCTTGCCCGGGTCCTGGACCTCGACCAGGTAGCGCCAGGCGTCGGGCCGGCTTCCGTCGAGGTCGGTGAACCCGTAGATCTGGGCCAGCTGCCCGCTCGACAGGGAGCGCCCGTTCCAGCGGGCCACATCGGGGTCGGCGGCCAGGGCCGCCACCGCCCGGCCGACGTAGGACGGCGACTCGGCGATGGCGAAGTGGGGCTGGATCTCGGTGGCGTCGAGCCAGGTGTCCTCGGTGACCTGGTAGGCGTCGAGCATCGCCTCCGACCGCAGCCACCCGGGGGTCAGGGCCACGGCCGTGGCCCCGTGGGGCGCCAGCTCGTGGCCGAGGGCGAAGGCCATGCGGATGTTGGCCGCCTTGGCCAGGTCGTAGAAGAACGACACCCGGTAGTTGTCGGCGTTGTAGTCGGCGGTGCCGTCGGTGACCTCGACCACCAGCCCGCCCGGGCGCCTGATCAGGAGCGGCAGGGCGAAGTGGCTGGTGATGGCGTGGGTGTCGATGGCCAGGCGCAGGGTGCGCAGGCCGGTGTCGAGGTCGGACTCCCACACGCTGCGGTCCCACTCGATCGGCGCGCCCCAGATGTCGTTGACCAGCACGTGGAGGGCGCCCTGCTCGCGGTCGATGCGGTCCACCAGGCCCCGCACCTGGTCGGGGACGAGGTGGTCGACCCGCACCGGGATGCCGGTGCCGCCGGCCTCGTCGACCAGCGCCGCGGTCTCCTCGATGGTCTCGGGCCGGTCCATCTCGGACCGCTCGGACCCGCTCGAGCGCCCGGTGACGTAGACGGTGGCCCCGGCCGCGCCCAGCTGCACGGCGATGCCCCGGCCCGCGGCCCGGGTGCCCCCGGCCACCAGCGCAACCTTGCCGGCCAGCGGTGTGTCCATGGTCTGCTCCCCTCTCGGCGCGTCGTGCTCTCGTACGGTGCCGCCGTGACTCGGCACGATCAGGGCACCCGGCGGTCGCCCACCGTCGCCGTCCGGTGGGCGCCCGACGCCACGAGGTCCCGGAGGCGGGCGAGGGCGTCCCACACGGCGACGAACCGGCTGGCCACCGGGGCCGGCCCCAGGCGGATGACGTCGGGCGGCCGGAAGTCGACGACCACGCCCACGGCGGCCAGAGCGGCGGCGATGCGGCGGCCGTCGGGGTGCGCCAGCGCCACGTGTGATCCCCGGGCCGCCGGGTCGCGCGGGGTGGCCAGCCGGAAGCCGAGGGGCGCCAGCCAGGCGTCGTGGAGGGCCACGATCAGCCCCGTGAGGGCCATGCCCTTGGCCCGCAGCCGGACGATGCCGGCCTCGCCCAGCAGCCCGACCCCTTCCTCCACCGCCACCAGGCCCAGGACCGCCGGCGTCCCCGTCAGCCACGACCCGATGCCCGCCGCCGGGCGGTAGCCGGACCCCATGGCGAACTGCTCGTCGCGGCCGAACCAGCC
This sequence comes from Acidimicrobiales bacterium, assembly GCA_036506715.1. Taxonomy (GTDB): domain Bacteria; phylum Actinomycetota; class Acidimicrobiia; order Acidimicrobiales; family VFJN01; genus ZC4RG19. The sequence goes on along the minus strand of DASXRH010000568.1, from coordinate 3,041 downwards.
CCAGACGGGCTGGCGCAGCTCGCCCTGGCGCTCGCGGCGGACGTAGGTGAAGGCCGGCGCCCCCGGGCCGCCGTTGACGTACTTGTAGGTGCAGCCCACGGCCAGGTCGGCCCCGGATCCGGTGAGGTCGACGGGCACGGCCCCCACCGCGTGGGACAGGTCCCACACGGCCAGCGCCCCGTGCTCGTGCGCCAGCCGGGTGAGCCCGGCCATGTCGGCCAGCGCCCCCGACCGGTAGGCGACGTGCGACAGGCAGACGAGCGCGGCGCCGGCCAGCGCCGGGGCCAGCGCCGCCGGGTCGGGGCCGGTCACCGGGTCGCTGGCCACCTCCCGGTACTCGAGCCCGTGGCGCGCGGCCAGGCCCTCCAGCACGTAGCGGTCGGTCGGGAAGTTGTCGTCGTCGGTCACCACCGCGGTGGCGCCGGGCCGGGCGGCGACCGCGGCCGACGCCGCCTTGTACAGGTTCACGGTGGTCGAGTCGCCCACCACCACCTCGCCCGGCCGGGCGCCCAGGAGGTGGGCGGCCAGCGCGTCGCCGACCCGGGTGGGCAGGTCGAGCCAGGTCTCCCACGAGCGCACCAGGCCCCGCCCCCACTCGTCGTCGACCGTGCCGGCCAGCCGGCGCCGGGCCCTGTGCGTCAGGCGGCCGAGCGAGTTGCCGTCCAGGTAGACGAGGTCGGGATCGGCCACCACCGACTCGGCCACCAGCGCGGCCAGCGGGTCGGCGGCATCGAGCCGCTCGGCTTGGCGGCGGTCGGTGGGCGGCGGGTCGGGCACACCGGCAGCGTCGCGCGCCGCGGGGCGGCCGTCGCTCTCCTGGAGATCAGCGGGGGCCCGCCGGGGCCCCGGCGCCCGCCGCCGCCGGCCGGGTCGGCGGCCTGCGGCGCGACGGCCCGGTAGGGTCCGGTCGTGCGCATCACGGCGAAGGTCGACTACGCCGTCCGGGCCGCGACCGAGCTCGCTGCCGCGCCCCCGGGACCGGTCAAGGGCGAGACGCTGGCCGCCCGCCAGGACATCCCCGGCAAGTTCCTCGAGAACATCCTGGCCGACCTGCGCCGCGCCGGGATCGTGGCCAGCCAGCGGGGCGCCGAGGGCGGCTACAAGCTGGCGGTGCCGGCCGACCAGGTCACGGTGGCCGACGTCATCCGGGCCGTGGAGGGCCCGCTGGCCGACGTCCACGGCACGCCGCCCGAGCAGCTCGCCTATCCCGGGGCCGCCGCCGGCCTCCAGCGGGTGTGGATCGCCACCCGGGCCGCGCTGCGCACCGTCCTCGAGGAGGTGACCCTGGCCGACGTGGCCGCAGGCCGCCTCCCGCCCGCCGCCGAGGGCCTGATCGGCGAGCCGGGGGCCTGGACCCGCCGCTGACCCGGCGCGTGACGGGTTCCCCGAGTCCGCAGGTGGGTCCGGGTGGGAGTGGGGTGGCGCGGCTCCGCTAACGTGGACGATCTATGTCCCGCAGGATCGACATCGAGCTCACCAGCTCTCGCGAGGACGGGTCCTGGACCTGGCGGGCAGCGGGTGCTCGTGAGCCCAAGGGCACCCTCGAGGGTGCAGTACTCCCCTCCGGTGCGCACGTGGGCGACGTCCTCCGGGTCGAGATCGAGGGCTTCCTCGACGGGCTGAGCGTCGTGGCCGTCGTGCCGCCCCGTGCCGCCCGCAACGAGCCCGAGCGGCTCGAGATCAAGGCCCCGGCCCGCAACGAGCAACCCCTCGTCACCACCGCGCTGGCCCCCGGCCGGCCCAGCGATCGCAGCGGCCGCCGGCCGGGCGACCGCCGGCGCGACGACCGGAGCCGCGACGGCCGCGGGCGCAGCGAGGGTGACCGCGGTGAGCGGGGCGACCGCGGTGAGCGGGGCGACCGGCGCGAGCGCCGGTCCGGCCGCGAACGGCAGGAGTCCCGCCACGAGCGCCCATCCCGGCCGGCGCCGCCTCCCGTCGAGCAGAAGCCCAAGCCCAAGCGGCTGCGCCCCGGGCGCACCCACCGCACCGCCCTGCTCGAGGCGGTGCCGGCCGAGCAGCGGCCGGTGGCCGAGCAGCTGCTGATCGGCGGCATCCCGTCGGTGCGCCAGGCCATCGACAAGCAGAACGAGGAGCTGCGGGCGGCCGGCAAGCCCGAGGTCAAGCCCGACTCGCTGCTGCGGGTCGCCGAGGACCTCCGCCCCCGGGCTCAGGCCGCCGCCTGGCGGGACCGGGCCGAGGCCGCCGTGACCGTCGTCGACGAGATCGACCTGCGCGACCTGCGGTCGGTGGTCAACGCCGCCGGCGACGCCGGCCGCGACGAGGAGTCGCGGGCCCTGGCCACGCAGCTGCGCGAGGCCCTGGCCAACCGGGTCGAGAAGGAGCACGCCGCCTGGCTGGCCGAGCTGGCCGAGACCGTCGAGGCCGGCCGGGTCGTGCGGGCCCTGCGCCTCAGCTCCCGGCCGCCCAAGGCCGGCGCGCCGATCCCCGGCGACGTCGCCACCAAGCTCGCCGAGGCCACGGCCGCCTCGCTCAGCGACGAGGCCGGCCCCGACCGCTGGGCCACGGTCCTCGACGCGCTGGCCTACTCGCCGGTGCGCCGGCGGGTCATCCCCCAGAGCCTGCCCACCAAGCTCACCCCCGAGCTGCGGGCCACGATCGCCCGGCTGGCCTCCCGGCTGCCCGACATCGCCCACATCTTCGCCATCGAGCCCGACCTCGCCGCCGAGCGCGCCGAGCGCAACCAGGCCCGGCGAGGCGGCGGAGCCGGCGCCCGCCGCCCCGGCGGCGGCCGCCCCGAGGGACGAGGCGAGGGCCGCCGCGGCGACGGCCGCAAGGGCCCCCGCAGCGGCGGAGGCCCCCGCCGCCAGCCGAAGGAGGCCGCCCCCGAGGCCAAGGCCGCCCCGGACACCGGCCCGAAGGCGCCCGCCGACAAGACCGCGACGCCCCCCGAGCCCACCGCCGACGCAACGACGACGACGCCGGCCGAGCCCACCGAGGCCGCAGAGACCGCGCCCGCCGCCGAGACCCCGGCGCCGGCCGAGCCCACCGCCGACGCAACGACGACGCCGGCCGAGCCCACC
>DASXRH010000567.1:0-8673 GCA_036506715.1 Acidimicrobiales bacterium | reverse complement strand
GGCCGATCTGGCCTCCGACCAGCGGATGTGCGGTCGGAGGCGTGAGGCGGCGAGGGGAATCGCACCCCTGTACGGGGCTTTGCAGGCCCTTGCCTAAGCCACTCGGCCACGCCGCCGTGAGTGCGACACCTTACCCGGGCGCCCCCCGACCCCGAACCCGGTTGGCCGGCGGAACCGGTCGTGATCCCTTGCCCATCAAACGTTTGTTTGGGACACTGGCCGCATGACGCTCGCCGACGGCACCGCCCGTACCTCCCGTCCCGCCGACCGGACGCCGCCGATGGCGATCGACGTCCTCGATCCCCGCTTCTACGACGACCCGTGGGACGCCTACCGCTGGCTGCGGGCCAACGCCCCCCTGTGGTGGGACGCCCGCAACGAGCTGTGGGTCGTGTCCCGCCACGAGGACGTCAGCCACATCAGCCGCCACCAGGAGCTGTACTCGGCGGCCCAAGGGGTGCGGCCCAAGGTGGCGGCGCCCACGTCGATCATCTCCATGGACGACCCCGAGCACACCCGCCAGCGCCGGCTGGTGAGCAAGGGGTTCACGCCCCGCATGGTCCGCCAGCTGTCCGACCACATCCGCGAGCTGTCCAACCAGATCATCGACGAGATCGCCGAGCGGGGCGAGTGCGACTTCGTCGAGGACTTCGCCATCCACGTACCCCTCATCGTCATCGCCGAGCTGATGGGCCTCGACCCCGACCAGTGCCGGAAGCTCTACCGGTGGAGCGACGCCATGATGGCCGGCGACGGTCACACCGAGGCCGACGACCCGGTGCTGCTGGCGGCGGCCGAGGCCGGGGGCGAGTTCGCCACGACCTGCATCGAGCTGATCGAGGCCCGCCGGGCCGACGGATCGACCGACGACATCATCGGCATCCTGACCGCCGCCTACGACCAGGGCGCCCTGGCCCGCGACGACGGCGGCGGCCAGACCGGCGGGGCCGGCAACGACGAGCTCACCCACGACGAGCTCATCATGTTCCTCATCCTGCTGGTGGTGGCGGGCAACGAGACCACCCGCAACGCCCTCACCGGCGGGCTCATCGCGTTCAGCCGCTTCCCCGACCAGCACCGCAGGCTCCTCGACGAGCCGTCCCTCATCGACCTGGCCGTCGACGAGATCGTCCGCTACGTCAGCCCGGTCATGTCCTTCATGCGCACCGTGACCGAGGCCCACACCTACCGGGACGTCGACCTGGCCGCCGGTGACCGGGTGTTCCTGCTCTACCAGTCGGCCAACCGCGACGAGGACGTGTTCGACGCCCCCGACGAGTTCCGGGTGGACCGCGACCCCAACCCCCACCTCGGGTTCGGCATCGGCACCCACTACTGCCTGGGTGCCAACCTGGCCCGGGCCGAGATCGGGGTCGTGTTCACCGAGCTGTTCGCCCGCCTGCGCGACATCCGGGCTGTCGACCCCGCCACGGTGAGCCGGGGCGACTCGAGCCTGGTGCTCGCGCTCGACCACCTGCCCGCCGTGTTCACCCCCGAGAGCCGCCGGTGACCCCCGCCGCCCCGGCACCGCCCCGGCCCGGCCAGCGGGCCCGCATCCTCGACGCCGCCCTCACACTGGTGAGCGAGCGGGGCTCGGCGGGCACGTCCATGCGGCAGTTGGCCGCCGCGCTCGGGCTCAACGTGGCCACGATCTACCACTACTTCCCGTCCAAGGCCGACCTGCTGCGCGCCCTGGTGGAGGAGCAGCGCTACGGCGAGCGCATGGCCGCCGACGACCCGCGCGTCGACCCCGCGCTGGCGCCCCGCGAGCGGTTCGCGGCGTTCTTCGTGTGGGTGGCCGAGGGCACCCTCGACGAGGAGGTGGTGCTGCGGCTGCTGGTGGGCGAGGGCCTGCGGGGCAACGCGGTGGCCCGCCAGTCGGCCGCCGACCTGGTGGCCGCGCTCGACGCCACGCTGGCGGGCTGGCTTGCCGCCGGGTTCCCCGAGCTGGCGGCATCGACGCCGGTGCCGGTGGCCGCCCGGCTGGTGCGCCGCGGCCTGCTGTCGGTGGTGACCGAACAGCTGGCCACCGGCACCACCGACCTCCCGGGGACGGCGGCCGACCTCGCCGTGACCCTGTTCCCCTGACCGACCTCCTCAGAGCCCGATGACGTCGGGTCGCGGCAGGCCCATCTGCTCGCACATCGCCAGGTAGAAGTCCCGGATGGTGCCGGCGTCGATGACCGTGGTGACGTTGCCGTCCTCGTCGAGGTTGAGGTTGGCGCCCCTGATGGCGAACCACACGTCGGTCAGGCCCTCGTTGTCCTCGGGCACGGTGAGCGTGTGGATCGAGCCGGCCGGCTCGAACAGGTACGACCCGGCGGTGTTGACCTGCGGGTACTCGGCGTAGCGCCACGAGCCCGAGATGGTGAAGGCGAACACCTCGCCCGTGTGCTTGTGGGTCTGGACGACGTAGCCGGGCTGGAAGCGGGTGCGGATCACCCACAGGCCCGCCTCCACGTCGCACTGGAGGAGCTGGAGGTCGGACCCGTCGCCCAGGTCGACGAACGGCAGGTCGCTCTCGCCGCGGTGGAGCGCGACCGGGATGTCGATGGCGGTCATGCCCCGATCTTGGCCGACGACGGCGCCCCGCGCCCGCCCCACGCCGGATGGTCCGCCCTCAGGGACGGAACGTCACCGCCACGTCGCCCTGGCCCCGGAACAGCGCCACCACCCCGGCCGCCTGCTCGATGGCGGTGCGCTGGCGCTCGCCCAGGGCCGCGAACGCCTCGACCTCGACCTCCAGGCACGAGCCCGTCACCCGGGCCCGCCACGTCGCCACCGGGTGCCCGGTCATCAGCACCAGGCCCGGGCTGCCCACCGGCCGCCACAGCGCCCGCTGGCGGGCCTTGTCGGGCACCAGCGTCGACCGGTCCCGCTGGGCCAGGAACGGGTCGCCGGGCGGCAGCAGCCGGGCCCCGGCGGCCGGGGGCGGGTCGGTGAGGCGCTCGAGGTCGTCGGCCAGCACCCAGGCCGGCAGGCCGTCCAGCTTGACCTCGACCAGCTCGCGCCCGAGCGCCTGGAACCGGGTGCGGGCATCGTTGGCGCCGATGCCGGTCCACGCCGCGAAGTGGCGGGCGGCGACCGGCCCGTAGGCGTGGACGAACCGCCGGACCAGCTCGAGCCGGTCGGCGCGCACGTCGCCCCCGAGCGGCTCGCCCAGCCAGATGTCGGTGGACATCAGCATCTGGGTGCGGCCCTGGGGCCAGCCGTAGCAGAACACCCCGGCGGTGCCGGCCAGCCGCAGGAGCTGGTCGGGCAGGTGGTAGACGTCGCACACCTCGCACCACGGCTCGAGCCCGGCAGGCAGCCGGCCGTGGAGCGCGTCGCTGACCTCGCCCTTGGTGCGCGGCTCGGCGTCGGCCAGGATCGCGGCCAGCAGCCCGATCACCTCGCCCAGGGCCTCGCGGGCGGTGACGTCGCGGACCTCGACCGTTGCCCACGCGCCCTGGAGCTGCTCGTGGAGCGACTCCTCGTCGGCGGCGAGGGCGCCCAGCCCGAACACCGAGGCGTCGCGCTTGGGCACCAGGTAGGCGGCGCCCCGCAGGCTGAGGATGCGCACCAGCGTGCGCTCGTCGTGCAGCGCGGCCTCGACGTCGTCGGGGGTGAGCCGGGCCACACGGGCGGCGAGCGCGAGCGGCGCGTTGCCGGGCGGCGTGTCGGCCACGCCGGCCAACCCGGCGGCGTCGAGCAGGCCGCCCGCGGGCAGCCGTTCGTGCAGGTTGTGGGCCGCCACCCGGTACGCGACGGCCTGCTCGGCCGACACCCTTCCCCCTGCTCGTGCGCCCATCGACGACCGACGATACGACGCGCTCCCGGCCGGTGCGCCACCGCCGCCCGGGGTGCCGGACCGACCGCGATGCGCACGGTTCACCGGCGCGTCACCGCCCGGTCACCGGAAGTGCGGGATGACCTCCCGGCCCATCAGCTCGATCGTCCGCATGACCGCGTCGTGCGGGATGCTGTAGGGGTTGACCAGGCACAACAGGGTGTCGACCCCGGCCTCCTCGTAGCGCTGGCAGGCGGCCAGGCAGTCGTCGGGTGTGCCGACCACGCACGCTCCGGATTCGACCAGGTACTCCAGGGACAGGAGGTCGAGGGCCCCGCTCTCGTCCACCGCCTTCAGGTCCTCGGCGTAGGAGTAGGTGCCGAGGTCGTCCCCGGTCTCGCTCATCCACTGGGCCACGCTGCCGATGAGCCGGGCGCCGGCCTTGGGGTACCACTCGAACGATTCGCGGGCGGCGGCCAGCGCCGTGTCCCGGTCGTCGGCGCACAGGGTCATGGTGAACGTGGCGGCGTCGGTGTTCACGAACGCCCCCACCGGCGTCGTGCACCCGGCCAGAGCCTCGCGGTAGATGTCGATCTTGGCCTTGACCTCCTCCGGCGGCACCCCCACCGCGAACGAGCACAGGCCGAGCCCGAGGGCGCCGACCTGGCGGTGGCCGTCCTCGCTGGACGTGGCGCCCCACAGCGGCGGGTGGGGCGCCTGCAGCGGCTTGGGCAGCACCCGGCGGGGCGGCATCTGCCAGAAGCGGCCGTCGAACGCGTGCTCGTCCTCGGTCCAGCACCCGACCATGTGCTCGATGCCCTCCTGCCACATGGCCCGGGTGAGGGCGGGGTCGATGCCGAAGCCCTCGAGCTCGGGCCGGGTCGACGAGCGGCCGGTGCCGACCTCGACCCGGCCGCCCGAGATCAGGTCGAGGACGGCGATCGACTCGGCGCTGCGCACGGGGTGGTTGTAGGGCTGGGGCATGAGCCGGACGCCGTAGCCCAGCCGGATGCGCTCGGTGCGGGCGGCGATGGCGCCGTAGAGCACCTCGGGGTTGGAGCAGTGCGAGTACTCCTCGAGGAAGTGGTGCTCGACCGTCCAGAAGGCGTCCCAGCCCCAGCGCTCGCCGGCGATGGCCTGCTCGATCGTGTTGTGATAGGCCACTCGTTCGCTGTCGGGGCCCCACGGGCGCGGCACGGGGATCTCGTAGAACAGGGCGAAGCGCACGGCGCGGCTCCTTGTCGGCTCAGGGGGCGAACCCGCGGACGATGTGGTCACGGACGAAGGCGGCCACCGCCCCGGGGTCGTCGAGGTCGACGACCGCCGAGGGCAGCACGGCGAAGCTGAGCATCAGCCGCACGATCCACTCGGCGGCCTGGCGGTGGTCGAGGTCGGCGCGGATCTCGCCCCGCGCGTGGGCGGCGGCCAGGCGGGGCAGCCAGAAGGCGTCCCACCGCTCGACCAGCCGCTCGCTGCCCGCCCCGAACAGGGTAGCCAGCAGCGACTCGCGGGCGCCCGGCAGCCGCAGGGTCAGGGCCTCGTCGCCCGCGTGGCGGCGGATGAACACGGCCGCCGCGGCCACCTGGTCGGCCAGCAGCCGCTGGGCGTCGACCTCGCGGGCGGCCGCGGCCACGAACCGGTCAGCCGTGCGCTCGATCACGGCCGCGACCAGGGCGTCGCGGTCGGCGTAGTAGCGGTACACCGATCCCCGGGAGATGCCGGCCTCGGCGGCGACGTCGCGCATCGACACCCGCAGGCCGTAGCGGGACATGCACCGCTCCGCGGCGTCGAGGATGCGGGTCTCGGTCGGCGTCCCGGTCAGCGTCGGCACCGGCGACCCCTCCCCTGCCACGGTGAACGACTGAACAGGTTTTATCATATTGTTCAGTCGGCGTCCCGCCCGGGGCGCGCCGAGGAGGGGATCGCATGACCCGGTTCGCGGGGAAGTCCGCGCTGGTGACGGGCGCGGCGTCGGGCATCGGCCGGGCCACGGTCGAGCGACTGCTGGACGATGGGGCCACGGTGGTGGGCGTGGACGTGGCGCCGCCCGCCGAGCCGCCGTCGGGGGCGTTCCGGTTCGTGGCCGGCGACGTGCGCGACGAGGAGGCGATGGCCGCCGCGGTGGCCGCCGCGGTCGACGTCGGCGGCCGGCTCGACGGGGTGGTCAACGCGGCCGGGGTGGCCGGGGCCGGGCCGGTCCACGCCCTCGACCGGGCCGAGTGGGACCGGGTGCTGTCGATCAACCTCACCGGCACCTACGTCGTGGCCCGCGCCGCGCTGGCCCAGATGCTGGCCCAGGAGCCGACGCCGGCCGGCGAGCGCGGCGCGCTGGTCACCCTGGCGAGCATCGAGGGCCTGGAGGGCACCGCCGGGGGCAGTGTGTACAACGCGTCCAAGGGCGGGGTGGTGCTGCTCACCCGGAACATGGCCATCGACTACGGGCCCTCGGGCATCCGGGCCAACGCCGTCTGCCCGGGGTTCATCGCCACGCCCATGACCGACGTCATCTTCGCCATGGAGGGCATGGAGGCGGTGGCCGACGGCTACCGCACCGAGCACGCCCTGCGCCGCATCGGCCGGCCCGACGAGGTGGCGGCGGCGGCGACGTGGCTGCTGTCCGAGGACGCCTCGTTCGTGACCGGCGCCGCCATCCCGGTCGACGGCGGCTACACCGCCGGCCGCGATCACGGGATCACGCGGCTGATGGGCCTCGACCCGGGGTGATCAGGCGGCCGGCGGGCCTCGGCGCCGCGCGACGTGGCGGCCCAGGGCGTCGACGTAGCCCTGCGTCGCCCGGCCCTGCTGCCAGCGGGCCACGGGTCCGCCCAGCCGGGCGAGCGGGTGGTGGGGCCGCGAGAACGCGGTGACGGTCACGCGGACCTCGCCGCTGGCGGCCCGGGCGACGACGAACGCCTCCTCGCCCGACTCGGGGTGGACCGGGAGGGTCCCGTACCCGAAGCCGAACCGGTCGGCCTCGTCGACCGTCCACACGATCCGGCAGGCGGCGACGACGTGGAGCCCGGGCAGCGGCACGCCCACCACCACCTCGGTCCCGGCCGCGATCGGGGGCGCCTCGGGGACCACGAGGAACCCCTGGCCCCGGTGCATCCGCCACCCGCGCACGCCGTCGACGGCGCTGGCGAAGTCGGCGTCCCCGGACCCGATCGTCGCCGTGGCCCGCACGTGGTGGTAGCCGGGCGGCAGGGCTCCGCCGGGCTCGGCGGTGGCGCCCACCTCGGGGTAGGTGAACGGCGCGCCGGCCACGGCGGCCAGGACGCGGGCGAGCCGGTCCTCGGAGGGCCGGCCGATGGCGAACACCGGCCCACCGTACTGACGGCCGCGGTCAGTCGGCGTCGGCGTGGTAGCGCATGGCGCCCACCACGTTGCCCGACGGGTCGGCGAAGAACACCAGGTCGCCGATGCCGGCCAACGTGGTCTTCTCCATGAGCACCGTGCCGCCGTGGGACCGCACGGTCGCCACCACGGCGTCGACGTCATCGACCGCCACCGTGCACTCGAAGCCCACGGTCCGGTAGCCGTCGCCCAGGTCCCGCCGGGCCTGGAGCCCCGCCTGCATCCCGGGCAGGTCGCCGCCGGCCGTGCGGATCTGGAAGAAGTCGGGCGGCCCGAACGGCTCGAACGTCCAGCCGAAGACGGCCCCGTAGAACCGCCGGGCCTCCCCGACGTCGTCGGCGTTCACCGCGAAGTGGGCGACGTGCCCTGCGGGCGTCGTGATCTCAGCCATGGGCCGACGGTACGGTCCGGCGGGGGTGGCGCACCGTCGACCAGGCGGCCGACAATGTCGCCGATGCGACAGCAGCCCCGCGAGCCGCTGGCCCGCGGCTACGCGGTGACCCACCCGCCCGGCACGGTCGTCCTCCCCCAGCCCCCTGGGTGGCACCAGCTGCTGCTCGCGACCAGCGGGGTCCTCACGGTCGAGTCCCCCACGGGCACCTGGGTGGTCCCGCCCCAGCGGGCGGTCTGGGTGCCCGACGGCCTCCGCCACCGCCTGCTCATGACGGGCCGGGTGCGGGTCCGGGCCCTGTACCTGGCCGGCGCGCTCACGCCGGCTGCGCTCCCCGCCGACGAGTGCCGGGCCGTGAACGTCCCCCCGGTCCTCGGCGAGCTGGTCGACCACGCGGTGCGGACGGCCCCGCTCTACGGCGACGACCCGAGGGACGCCCGCCTGGTGGCGGTCATCGTCGACCTCCTGGAGGAGCTCCCGGCCGCCCCACTGCGGCTCCCCCTCCCGGCGGACCGCCGGGCCCGGGACGTGGCGGCCCTCCTCCTGGACGACCCGGCGAGGGAGGCCACGGTCGACGACCTCGCCAGCCAGGTGGGCGCCAGCCGCCGCACCATCGAGCGCGCCTTCCGTGCCGACACGGGCATGAGCGTCGGCACCTGGCGCACCCGGCTCCGCCTGGTGGAGGCCCTCCGCCTCCTGGCCGCGGGCGAACCGGTGAGCCGGGTGGCCGCGACCGTCGGCTACAGCACCCCGAGCGCCTTCGGCGCGATGTTCGTGCGCCACATGGGCACGACCCCGGCGCGGTACTTCCACCAGCCGTGAGGGACGTCACGCCCGCACGGCCGCTAGCCGGGATCCGCCAACGCAACCCGCAAGGCATCCAGATCGGACACCACGTCATCCAGATCGGAGCCGACGGCGTCGACCCCGGCGAGGTCGTCGGCCCCGGCGACGACCTCGGCGGCCGCGGCGACCGCGCCCCCGAACCGGGCGTCGAGCTCGGCCAACCCGGCGTCGGTGTCGTCGAGCGTGCGCAGCAGCCGCTGCACCGACGCGAACCGCGCCGCAAGCGCCGAGCCCGGAGCGGGGTCGGCACCCGATGCCCGCCGGGCGGCCTCGTACTCGGCCGTCACCCGGTCGGGGTCGAGCACGTCGAGCG
>DASXRH010000566.1:0-3517 GCA_036506715.1 Acidimicrobiales bacterium | reverse complement strand
GGTCTACGCCCACAGCGGCGGCCAGTACGAGTGGGACTCGGCCGCGCCGGTGGCGGTGGCCACCGCCACCGGCGCGGCCGAGTCCCACTCGTACTGGCCGCCGCTGTGGGCGTAGACCTCGGCGTCGCCGAGCACGACCGCCATGGCCTTGGCCCCGGCCGAGCCGAGCGACACCACCTCCCAGCCCAGCTCGCGGGCGAGCAGGCCGGCCTCGGCCGGCGGGCGGCTGCGGCTGACGACCAGTCGGGGCGGGGCGCCGGGCGGACGGGGCGGCGGCGGCGGAGGCGGCGCGTCGGTCGACAGCGTCAGGTCGCGGGCCGGCAGGGCCACGGCGCCGGCCACCGGTGTCCCGTCGATCACCAGAGCCACGTGGACCGCCCAGTCGGTGCGGGGGACGTCGCCGTACTCGCGGGTGCCGTCGAGCGGGTCGACGATCCACACCCGGGGGGCGGTGAGCCGGGCCGGATCGGCCACGCCCTCCTCGGACAGCACCGCGTCGTGGGGTCGGGTGGCGGCCAGCCCGGCCACCAGCAGCTCATGGGCGCGGCGGTCGCCCTCCCGCCCCAGCGTGCGGCCGTCGACACCGTCCGCCGCCAGCTTGGCCCGCAGGTCGACGAGCAGCCGCCCGGCGTCGGTGGCCAGCCGGGCCGCCAGCGCGTGGTCGTCCTCCGTGGCCGTGGCGGGATCGGCCGCCGGGGTGCCGTCGGAGCGGGGAGCGTCGGGCATCGCGCCTGCTTACCAGACCGAGGAATTGCCTACCGTCCAGGTCGCATTTAGCGTGGAGGCCCGATGGCAGGCACCATGGCGGGCGTGACCCCTGGCTCGTACGAGCTGACCCACCTCGAAACCCTCGAATCCGAGGCCGTCCACATCATCCGCGAGGTGGCGGCCGAGTTCGAGCGCCCCGTGCTGCTGTTCTCCGGCGGCAAGGACTCGGCGGTCATGCTCCACCTGGCGGCCAAGGCCTTCGCGCCGGCCCGGCTGCCGTTCCCGGTCATGCACGTCGACACCGGGCACAACTTCCCCGAGGTCATCGAGTTCCGCGACCGCACCGTGGCCGACCTGGGCCTGCGGCTCATCGTGGCCAGCGTCCAGGAGGCCATCGACGCCGGCGCCGTCGTCGAGGAGGGCGGTCCCCGGGCCAGCCGGAACCGGCTCCAGACCGTGCCGCTGCTCGACGCCATCGCCGCGAACCGCTTCGACGCCGTGTTCGGCGGGGCCCGGCGCGATGAGGAGAAGGCCCGGGCCAAGGAGCGGGTGTTCAGCTTCCGCGACGAGTTCGGTCAGTGGGATCCGAAGAACCAGCGCCCCGAGCTGTGGAGCCTCTACAACGGCCGCCACCGCCGCGGCGAGCACATCCGCGTGTTCCCGCTGTCCAACTGGACCGAACTGGACATCTGGCAGTACGTCGCCGCCGAGGGCGTGCCTCTGCCCTCGATCTATTTCGCCCACACCCGCCGGGTGTTCGAGCGCGACGGCATGCTGCTGGCCGACACGCCGCACGTGACCCTGCTGGACGGCGAGGAGGTCGAGGAGCGCATGGTCCGGTTCCGCACCGTTGGCGACGCGACCGGCACCGGCGCGGTCGAGTCGGCGGCCGCCGACGTCCGCGCCATCATCGAGGAGATCGCCGTCACCCGCATCACCGAGCGCGGCGCCACCCGGGCCGACGACCGCATCAGCGAGGCGGGCATGGAAGACCGGAAGCGCGAGGGATACTTCTAGGCGATGGAGCTCCTGCGGTTCGCGACGGCGGGCTCGGTCGACGACGGCAAGTCGACCCTGATCGGGCGCCTGCTCTACGACTCCAAGGCGATCTTCGAGGACCAGCTCGAGGCGGTCGAGCGCACCAGCCTCGAGCGCGGCGACGCCTACACCGACCTCGCCCTGCTGACCGACGGGCTGCGGGCCGAGCGCGAGCAGGGCATAACCATCGACGTCGCCTACCGCTACTTCGCCACCCCCCGGCGGAAGTTCATCATCGCCGACACCCCCGGGCACATCCAGTACACGCGCAACATGGTCACCGGCGCCTCCACCGCCGACCTGGCGCTGGTGCTGCTCGACGCCCGCAACGGGGTGGTCGAGCAGTCGCGGCGCCACGCCTTCCTGGCCTCGCTGCTCGGCATCCCCCACCTGGTCGTGTGCGTCAACAAGATGGACCTGGTCGACTGGTCCCAGGCGCGGTTCGACGAGATCAAGGCCGAGTTCCGGTCCTTCGCCATGAAGCTCGACGTCCACGACCTGACCTTCATCCCGGTCTCGGCCCTCCACGGCGACAACGTCGTCGAGCGGTCGGCCACCATGCCCTGGTACGAGGGCTCGTCGCTGCTGCACCACCTGGAGGAGGTGCACATCGCCAGCGACCGCAACCTGATCGACGCCCGTTTCCCGGTCCAGTACGTCATCCGGCCCCAGGCCCAGTCGAGCGCCGAGCTGCACGACTACCGGGGTTACGCCGGCACGGTCGCCGGCGGGGTGTTCAAGCCCGGGGACGAGGTGGCGGTGCTGCCGTCCGGGCTCGCCTCGACCGTCGCCGCCATCGACACCGCCGACGGGCCGGTCGAGGAGGCGTTCTCGCCCATGGCGGTGACGATCCGACTGGCCGACGACCTCGACGTGTCCCGGGGCGACATGATCTGCCGGGTCCGCAACCGGCCCCACGTGGGCCAGGACCTCGAGGCCATGGTGTGCTGGCTGACCGCCCAGTCCGAGCTGCGGCCGGGGGCCAGGCTGGCGATCAAGCACACGACCCGCTGGGGCCGGGCGCTGGTCAAGGACCTGCAGTACCGGCTCGACGTCAACACGCTGCACCGCGACGAGGCGGCACCGGCGCTCACGCTCAACGAGATCGGCCGGGTGCAGCTGCGCACGACGGTGCCGCTCTTCTTCGACGAGTACCGGCGCAACCGCACCACCGGCAGCTTCGTGCTGGTCGACGAGGCGTCCGACAACACGGTGGGTGCCGGCATCATCCTCGGGCCCATCGAGGTGGCGTGAGGCCCGCGCCGCGCCCGTGAGCCGATCCGAGAACGTCCACTGGCACGGCGGGGGGGTCGCCCGCGCCGACCGGCCGTCAGCCGGGGCGACCGTGTGGTTCACCGGGCTGTCGGGGTCGGGCAAGTCGACGGTGGCCGTGGCGGTCGAGCGGGCCCTGGTGGCCGCCGGCCGGCCCGCCTACCTGCTCGACGGCGACAACCTGCGCCACGGCCTCAATGCCGACCTCGGGTTCACGGCGGCCGACCGCACCGAGAACATCCGGCGTGTGGGCGAGGTGGCCCGCCTGTTCGCCGACGCCGGGGTGGTGGCGCTGGTGCCGGTCATCAGCCCCTACCGGGCCGACCGCGACCGTGCCCGGGCCGTCCACGACGCCGCCGGGGTGCCCTTCGTCGAGGTGTTCGTCGACACCCCGCTGGCCGTCTGCGAGGCGCGCGACCCCAAGGGCCTCTACGCGCGGGCCCGGGCCGGCGAGATCACCGGGTTCACCGGCATCGACGACCCCTACGAGGCGCCGGTG
>DASXRH010000565.1:0-1722 GCA_036506715.1 Acidimicrobiales bacterium | reverse complement strand
GGGCCCGGGGGGCGCTCAGCGGCGGGCTGGCCAAGCTGCGCACCGTCCTGGGTTGAGCCTCACTCGCCCTGGTCGGGTACGGAACCCAGGGCCTCGTCGCGCCGGCGGCGCAGCTCGACCATCTTGGTGAAGTCGATGGCGATGAACAGGCCCTCGGCCTCGGCGCACAGGCGGTCGCCGGCGTGGAGGGTGCCGTGGGTCAGGGTCTTGCGGCCCGACACCTCGACGACCCGGGCGGCGAAGCGCAGGTCGGCGTGCAGCGGCGTCGGGCTGCGGTAGTGGACCGTGAGCCGGCCGGTCATGCCGGGGCGCCCGGCGAGCGACTGGGTCGAGCCCAGGACCTCGTCGAACGCCGCCGCCACGTAACCGCCGTGGACGCAGCCGGGCGGGCCCTCGTAGGTCGAGCCGAAGCTGACCCGGCCCCGCATGGTGTCGCCGTCGGCCCACAGCTCGATCGGCGGCGCCAGCGGGTTGGCCCGTCCGAGCATGGGGCTGTGGTCGAAGAAGGCGTGGGGGTCGGCGCCGGCCACGGTCGCCTCGCTGAACCCCTCGTACACCGAGCTGTTGGGGAAGGCGTCGAGCCGGTCGGCCAGGCGCTCCAGGTCGTCGGCGGCCGAGCGCAGCTCCGCGTCGGGCGCGGGGCTGCCGTGGAGCCGCTCGATGATGCGCCGCAGCGCGTCGCCCATGCGGTGCATCTCGGTCCGCCGGGGGGACACCGGTGCCTCGGCGAAGTGGCGCAGCGCCTCCGGCCACTCGGGCGAGCCGGGGCCGGCGATGCGGGGCCCGGGGGGCGCGGACGGGTCGGCGGGGAGGTCGGCCATGGCGGACGTCCTAGCCGAGTGCGGCGTCGACGTCCACGTCGACGAACAGCGGGGCGTGGTCGCTCGGCTTGCTGCCCTTGCGGGCGTTGCGGTCGACGAGGGCCCAGGTCACGTTGTCGGCCAGCGGCGACGACATCAGCACGAGGTCGATGCGCATGCCCTGGTGCTTGGGGAAGGCGCCGGCCCGGTAGTCCCACCAGCTGAACAGGCCCTCGACCCCGGGGTAGTGCTCGCGGAACACGTCACGCAGGCCGTCGGCCTCGAGCTCGGCGATGGCGGCCCGCTCCTCTGCGGTGACGTGGGTGTCGCCCACGAACGCGGCCGGGCTCCACAGGTCGATGTCGTCGGGGGCGACGTTGAAGTCGCCGCACAGGGCGGCCGGCAGCCGCCGGGCGCCGGGGTCGGCGGCCATGTGGCCGCGCAGGCGGGCCAGCCACCGCAACTTGTGCTCGTAGAACTCGCTGCCCACCTTGCGGCCGTTGGGCACGTAGACCGACGACACCCGCACGCCGCCGCATGTGGCGCTGACCAGGCGGGCCTCCTTGTCGACCGGGCCGTCGTCGGCGAAGCCCGACACCGGGTCGTCGAGCCCCACCCGGCTGAGGATGGCCACGCCGTTCCACCGGCCCTCGCCGTGGTGGACGCTGGCGTAGCCCCGGGCGTGGAACAGGAAGGCGGGGAAGCCGTTGTCGGTGGCCTTCGTCTCCTGCAGGCACAGGACGTCGGGCTCGGCGATGTCGAGCCACGCGAGCACCCGCTCGATGCGCTCGACTGTGAGTGCGTTGACGTTCCAGGTGGCGAGGCGCACCACGGGCCAGGCTAGGGCGAGCCGTCACCGTTGCCGGATCCGCGGCCGCCGCCGCGGCCGTTGGCGCCGCCGCCCGCCCCGTCGGCCACGCCG
>DASXRH010000564.1:0-10655 GCA_036506715.1 Acidimicrobiales bacterium | reverse complement strand
CCTCGACGGCCGCGGCCACCAGCCCGGCCAGGGACGCCTCGAGGCCGTCGACGATCCGCCGGAGGCCCGGGCCCTGTGTCATCCGGCCAGCATGCCGACCCTGAGATCGGACCACAACCTGCCGTACGCGGCGTCGTGTCCCGCTGCTCAGACGACCACGCCCGGAACGAGCCGCCGCCCCTAGTCGCGGCGGGCCCTGGCGCGCCGCTTGCCCTCGTGCATCGCCTGCACCCGGGCGATCGGGATCGCCCGGCCCTCCTCGATCAGCTCGGCGCCTAGCCGCTGCGGGTCGGGCATCCGGTCGGCCCACCGATCGCCCTCGGCGATCAGCCGGGCGGCGGTGTGCACGGTGAAGTCGGCCGGCGCGACCCGATCGAGGTCCTCCCACGGCACCGGGAACGACACCGGAACGCCCGGCCGGACCCGCGGGCTGTAGGCCGCCACCACCGTCGCGCCGCCGGCTCGGGTCGAGTCGACGAACACCTTGCCGCCGCGGTCCTCCCGGATGAACGCGGTGGTGGCCAGCGCGGGGTCGAGACGCTCGGCCCGGGCCGCGATCGCGCGGGTCGCCGCCGCCGAATCGTCGAGCGGCGCCTCGTCGTCGACGGGCACGAACACGTGCAGACCTTTCGCGCCGCTGGTCTTCAACGCACCAACGAGTCCGACGTCGGCGAGTGCCTGGCGTACGAGCCGGGCCACGGCCACGACATGCTCGAACTCACCGCCCTCGGGCGGGTCGAGATCGAGCACCAGGTGGGTGAGGCGGTCGGGGCGGTCGGCACGGACGAGCGCGGGGTGGTACTCGACGGCGCGCTGGTTGGCGAACCACAGGAGCGTGCGCCGGTCGTTGCACAGCGCGTAGCGCACTTCACGCTTCGACGCCTCGGCCCAGAACTCGACCGTCTCCACCCACTCCGGCGTGTACTTGGGGACGTTCTTCTGCATGAACGCCTCCTGGCCCCGGTGCACCCGGATGACCGACAGCGGCCGGTCGGCCAGCTCGGGCAGGATGCGGTCACGCACGCCGTCCAGGTAGTCGACCAGGTCGCGCTTGGTGGCGCCGGCCCCGTCGAACAGCGGCTGGTCGAGGTTGGTCAGCTCGACGCCGGCGCGGGTCTCGTCGCTCTTGCCGCTCATGGGCCGACGTTAGCGAGCGGAGGTCAAGTTGACGTGAGGTCGCGGGATCGGCCGTTACCCTGCCCCGCGTGGACCAGGCGTTGACCATCGGCGCGGTGAGCGAGCGCACCGGCGTGCGGCCGTCGGCGCTGCGCTACTACGAGGCCGAGGGGCTCATCTGCTCGACCCGCACCGACGGCGGCCAGCGTCGCTTCGCCCGCGACGTGCTGCGCCGGGTCTCGTTCGTGCGGGTGGCCCAGGCGGTCGGGCTCAGCCTGGACGAGATCCGCGGGGCCCTGGCCTCGCTGCCCGACGAGCGCACCCCCGACCACGCCGACTGGGCCCGCCTGTCCCGGGCGTGGCGGCCTCGGCTCGACGCCCAGATCGCCCTCCTGGAGGGCCTGCGCGACCGGCTCGACGGCTGCATCGGCTGCGGCTGCCTGTCGCTGCAGTCGTGCCGGTTGCTCAACCCCGGCGACGAGGCGGGCCGCTTCGGGCCCGGCCCCCGGTACCTGCTCGACGACGACGCCGACCCGGGCCGCGACGGCCCGGCACGCGGGCCGCGGCCCGTCGCCGTCAGTCGACGAGCGCCCCGTACACCAGCGCCTTGAGCTGACCCCGGAAGTTGAACGTGCCCGACGGGACCAGCTGGGTCATGAAGACGGTCACCAGGTCCTCCAGCGGGTCGATCCAGAAGATGGTCGAGGCCATGCCGCCCCACATGAACTCGCCGGGCGAGCCCGCCGCCTGTGTGGCGGCCGGGCCCTGGCTGACCGCCACGGTGAGGCCGAAGCCCATGCCGTCGAAGCCGACCTCGCCGTACCCGCCGGGCAGGGCGTACTGCCGCAGGCTGCCCCCGCCGGGCAGGTGGTTGGTGCGCATCAGCTCGACGGTCTTGCGGCCCAGCACCCGCACGCCGTCGAGCTCGCCTCCACCCGCCAGCATGAGGCAGAAGCGCAGGTAGTCGGCGGCCGTGGACACCAGCCCGCCGCCGCCAGACAGGAACGTCTGCTCGCGGCGGTAGCGGCTGGTCTCGGGATCGTCGGACAGGACGAGCCGCTTGTGGGCGTCGCGCCGGTAGAGGGCGGCGAACCGGCCGACCTCGGCGTCGGGGACGGAGAACCCGGTGTCGTGCATGCCGAGGGGCTCGAAGACGGTGGCCCGCAGGTAGTCGTCGAACCGCTGCCCCGAGATGACCTCGACCAGGCGGGCGCACACGTCGGTCGACCACGAGTACAGCCACTGGGTGCCGGGGTGGAAGCGCAGCGGCTCGCCGGCCAGCCGCTCGACCAGCGTGGCCAGCGTGGCGCCCGGCCCGAGCCCGATGCTCGCGGGCCGGTCGCCCGCCGCGGCCAGGTCGAGGCGGGCGCCCCGGGGCCCGTAGCCGATGCCGGTCATGTGCATCATGGCGTCGCGCACCGACATGGGCCGCTGGGGGTCGACCAGGTCGTAGCCCCCGCCGTCGGCCCGGCGCACCCCCACCTTCAGGTCCCGGAACTCGGGGATGTAGCGGTCGACGGGGTCGGCCAGCTGGAACTGGCCGCGCTCGTACAGGCTGAGCAGGGCCACCCCGGTGACGGGCTTGGTCATCGAGTAGAGGCGCCAGATCGTGTCGTCGGCCACCGGCCGGTCGCGCTCGCGGTCGGCCAGGCCGATCGACGACGCGTGGGCCACCTGGCCCCGGCGGGCCACGACGACCTGGCAGCCGGCGATCTTGCCCGGGTCGACGTAGCGGGAGCGCAGGTGCTCGTCGACGCGCGCCAGGCGCCCCGCATCGAATCCGGCGGCGTCGGGATCGATCTTGACGGTCACGGGCGGCAGGGTATCCCACTGCGGCAGCGTGTGTCGGAAGGTCTAATACGTGTGTGTTCACCCTGGTCGGAGGCGTGGACTGCCGCCGTCCCTAGGATGTTCGGCCGCGTGCCCCTCGCCCCTGCCGATCTCGAGCGCCGCCGCCGCTCGGTGCCACCCCTGCGCTACCCCGAGGCGCTGCCCATCGCCGCGCACCGCGACGAGGTCATGGCCGCCATCGCCGACCACCAGGTCGTCGTGGTGGCGGGCGAGACCGGGTCGGGCAAGAGCACCCAGCTGCCCAAGATGTGCCTGGAGCTCGGCCGGGGCGTGTCCGGGCTGATCGGCCACACCCAGCCCCGGCGGCTGGCGGCCCGCACCATCGCCGCCCGGGTGGCCGAGGAGCTGGGCACCACCATCGGCGACCTCGTGGGCTACGCGGTCCGCTTCACCGACGAGGTCAGCGACCGCACCCTGGTCAAGCTCATGACCGACGGCATCCTGCTGGCCGAGCTGTCACGGGACCGGCTGCTGCGCCGCTACGACACGCTCATCGTCGACGAGGCCCACGAGCGCAGCCTGAACATCGACTTCCTGCTCGGCTACCTCACCCGGTTGCTGCCCCGGCGGCCCGACCTCAAGGTCGTCATCACGTCGGCCACCATCGACACCGACCGCTTCGCCCGCCACTTCGACGCCCCGGTGGTGGAGGTGTCGGGGCGCAGCTACCCGGTGGAGATGCGCTACCGGCCCCTGGCCGGCGACGACGGGTCGGCGCCGCTCGACCAGGCCGACGGCATCCGCCGGGCGGTCGACGAGCTGCGGGCCGAGGGACCGGGCGACATCCTGGTGTTCCTGTCGGGCGAGCGCGAGATCCGCGACACCGCCGCCGCCCTCGGAGAAGCCGGCCTGCCCGACACCGAGATCCTCCCCCTCTACGCCCGGCTGTCGGCCGCCGAGCAGCAGCGGGCCTTCCGCTCCCACCGCGGCCGGCGCATCGTGCTGGCCACCAACGTGGCCGAGACGTCGATCACCGTGCCCGGCGTGCGCTACGTGGTCGACCCCGGCACCGCGCGCATCTCCCGCTTCAACCGCCGCACCAAGGTCCAGCGCCTGCCCATCGAGCCCGTCAGCCAGGCCTCGGCCGACCAGCGGGCGGGCCGGTGCGGGCGGGTGGCCCCCGGCATCTGCATCCGGCTCTACGCCGAGGACGACTACGCCGCCCGGCCCCGGTTCACCGAGCCCGAGATCCTTCGCACCAACCTGGCCTCGGTCATCCTGCGCATGGCGGCGTTGGGGTTGGGCGACGTGGCCGCCTTCCCCTTCGTCGACCCGCCCGACGCCCGGGCCGTGCGCGACGCCGTGGCGCTGCTCACCGAGCTGGGGGCGCTGCGCGACGACCAGCGGCTGACCCCGCTGGGCCGCCGCATGGCCCGGCTGCCGGTCGATCCCCGGTTCGGCCGCATGATCCTCGAGGCCGACCACCAGGGCTGCGTGCGCGAGGTGCTGGTCATCGCGGCGGCGCTGTCGATCCAGGACGTCCGCGAGCGGCCCACCGGCGAGGAGGCCGAGGCAGACGCACTCCACGCCCGCTTCGCCGACCCGGGCTCCGACTTCCTGACCCTGCTCAACCTGTGGCGCTACCTCGAGGCCGAGCAGCGGGCCCGGTCGTCCAGCGGGTTCCGGCGGATGTGCCGGGCCGAGCACCTCCACCACGTGCGGGTGCGCGAGTGGCAGGACCTGGTGCGCCAGCTGCGGGAGGTGGCCGCCGAGGTGGGCATCCGCCGCCGCCGCGGCGACGCCGAGCCCGACGCCGTGCACCGCTCGGTGCTGGCCGGGCTGCTATCGCACGTCGGCATGTACGACCGCACGACCCGCGACCACGTCGGCGCCCGCCAGGCCCACTTCCTGATCGCCCCCGGATCGGTGCTGCACCGGCGCGCACCGGCGTGGGTCATGGCGGGCGAGCTGGTGGAGACGACGCGGCTGTGGGCCCGTACCGTGGCCCGCGTCGACCCGGCCTGGATCGAGCCGCTGGCCGGCCACCTGGTGCGGCGCAGCTACGGCGAGGCCACGTGGGACGCCCGCCGCGGGGCGGCCACCACCACCGAGCGGGTGACCCTCTACGGGCTGCCGATCGTCGACGGCCGGCGCATCCCGGTGGCCCGGGTCGACCCGGCGCTGGCCCGGGACATGTTCATCGAGCACGCGCTGGTGGCCGGCGAGTGGACCACCCGCCACCGCTTCGCCGAGCGCAACCGGGCCCTGGTGGCCGACGTGCGCGACCTCGAGGACCGCACCCGCCGGCGCGACCTGCTCGTCACCGACCAGGCCCGGGCCGCCTTCTTCGCCGCCCGGCTGCCGGCCGACATCACCTCGGCCCGGGCCTTCGACCGCTGGTGGCGGCAGACCCGGCCGGAGCAGCCCGACCTCCTCGACCTCACCCTGGCCGACCTGATCGACCCGGGCGCCGCCGCGGTCGACGGCGACGAGTTCCCCACCACGTGGCACCAGGGCGGGCTGGCGCTCGCCGTGTCCTACACGTTCGGCCCCGGGGCGCCCGACGACGGCGTGACCGTCCACGTGCCGCTGGCCGTGCTCAACCAGCTGACCCCGGCCGGGTTCGACTGGCAGGTGCCCGGCCACCGGCTCGACCTCGTCACCGCCCTGGTGCGGTCCCTGCCCAAGGCCGTGCGCCGGCGGCTGGTGCCCGCCCCCGACCGGGCCCGGGAGGCGCTGGCCGGCATCGGCCCCGGCGACGGGCCGCTGCTCGACGTGCTGGCCGCCCGGCTGGCGCGCCTGGCCGGCGAGCCGGTGGCGCCCGGCGACTTCGACCTCGACCGGGTGCCCGATCACCTGCGGGTCCGGTTCCGGGTCGAGGACGGCGCCGGGACCGAGGTGGCCGCCGGGCGCGACCTGGCGTCCCTGCAGCGGGCGCTGGCCCCCGACGCCCGCCGGGCGGTGGCGGCCGCCGTCCCGGGGATCGAGCGCCGGGGCGAGACGGCGTGGGCGTTCGGGTCGCTGCCCAAGGCGGTCGACGCCGACGCCGGCGGCGGGGTGCCCGTGCGGGGCTACCCGGCGCTGGTCGACGAGGGCGCCACCGTCGGCGTGCGGGTGTTCGGCGACGAGGCCGCCCAGGCGGCGGCGATGGCCGCCGGTACCCGCCGGCTCCTCGTCCTGGCGGTGCCCGCCGCCCGCCGCGACGCCGAGCGCCGGCTGCGGGCCGTCCCGGCGCTGGCGGCGGCGCCCGCCCGCTACCCGGGCGTCGACGCCCTGGCCGACGACTGCGTGGCGGCCGCCGCCGACCGCATCGTGGCCAGCGAGGGCGGCCCCGCCTGGGACGGCGAGGGGTTCGCCCGGCTGGCGGCCGCGGCCCGGGTCCGGCTGGCCCGCCTGGCGGCCGGGGCCGCGGCCCAGGCCGCCGACCTGGTGGCGGCGGCCGTGGCGCTGGAGGGCCGGTTCGCCGCGGTGCGGGCCCCGGCGCTGCGCCCGGCGGTGGCCGACATGCGGGCCCAGGTGCGCTCGCTGGTGACCCCCGGCTTCGTGACCCGGGTCGGCCTCGGTCGCCTGCGGGACATGGGCCGCTACCTCGAGGGCGTGCGCCTGCGGCTCGACAAGCTGGGCGAGCGCCCCGAGCGCGACCGCGCCCTGATGGCGACCGCCCGGGGGCTGGAGGCCGAGTTCACGGCCGCCCGGGAGGCCCTCCCGCCCGAGCGGCGGGCCGCGCCCGAGGTGGTCGACGTGGCCTGGCTGCTGGAGGAGCTGCGGGTCAGCCTGTTCGCCCAGGTGCTGGGCACTCCCCGCCCGGTCAGCGAGCAGCGGGTGCGCCGGGCGGTCGCCGCCCTGGGCAGTGGCTAGCCGACCTGGCGGTCGCGTCCGGCCCAGTAGGGCTCGCGCAGCTCGCGCTTGAGCAGCTTGCCCGACGGATTGCGGGGCAGGACCTCGGCGAAGTCGACCGACATGGGCAGCTTGTAGCCGGCCAGCTGCTCGCGGGCGAACGCGACGATGTCGGCCTCGGCCGCCGGTCCGGGGGCCAGGCTGTCGGTCGGCACGACCACGGCCTTGACCGCCTCGCCCCAGCGCTCGTCGGGCACGCCGATGACGGCCACGTCGGCCACGCCCGGGTGCTTGGCCACCACGTTCTCGACCTCGGCCGGGTACACGTTCTCGCCGCCCGACACGATCATGTCCTTCACCCGGTCGTGCAGGTAGATGTAGCCCTCGCCGTCGAGGTAGGCGGCGTCGCCGGTGCGGAACCAGCCGTCGGCGGTCACGGCCTCGGCGGTGGCCGCCGGGTTGTGCCAGTAGCCGGCCATGTTCTGGTGCGACCGGGTCCACAACTCCCCCACCGCGCCGACCGGGACGTCCTCGCCGGTGGACGGCTCGACCACCCGCATCTCGACCCACGGGTAGGGCTTGCCGCACGAGCGCAGCAGGTGCGGCCGGGCCACCGGGTCGTGGTCGACGCCGTCGAGCTGGGTGATGGCCCCGGTGGTCTCGGTGAGGCCGTAGACCTGGATGAACTCGCAGCCGAAGGTGGCCATCCCCTCGGTCAGCACCCGGTCGGTGATCGGCGAGGCGCCGTAGACGAGCGCCCGCAGGGTCGAGAAGTCGGTGCGGTCGACGCCCGGGGTGACCAGCAGGAACTGGATGACCGCGGGGACCATGAACGCGTTGGTCACCCCGTGGGCCGGGATGGCGGCCAGGATCGCCGCCGGGTCGACGTCGCGCAGCACCACCGTGGCGCACCCGTGGTAGAGCCCCACCATCGACCAGCCGGCCCCGGCGATGTGGAACATCGGCATCATGGCCAGGTTCACCGAGTCGGTGGTGAACCGCCACTGGCCGGCCAGCCCGGCCACCCCCGCGAAGAAGTTGTCGTTGGTCAGCATCACGCCCTTGGGCAGCCCGGTGGTGCCCGAGGTGTAGAGCTGGAAGGCGACGTCCCCGCCCGCCGACTCGACGCCGGGGTCGTCGGCGGGCTGGTCGGCGAACCAGGCCTCGTAGTCGGGCCAGCGCTCATGGCCGCCCACCGCCACCACGGTGTGGACCCGGGCCAGGTCGTCCTCGATCTTCTCGACGTGGCCGTGGAAGTCGGGCCCGACGATCACCACCTCGGCCTGGGCGTCGTCGATGATCGTGGCCATCTCGGCGGCGGCCAGCCGCCAGTTGACCGACACGCTGACCGCCCCCAGCTTGGCCAGCCCGAAGGTGACGTCGAACCAGGCCAGATCATTGCGGTCGATGAACGCGACCCGGTCGCCGGCGCCCACCCCGGCCGCCCGCAGGGCCTGGGCCACCTGGCTGGATCGGCGGTGGAGCTCGCCGAAGGTCACCGTGCGATCGCCGACGACCAGCGCGGTGGCGTCCGGCCGGCCGGCGCCGTGGACCCTGATGACGTCGGCGATGGTGGCGATGGTCATGGCGCTGCTGTCCCCTCCGGTCGCGGCACGGGCGTGCCGGGAGCCCCTAACTCTGCCTCGCGGCCGCGCCCCCCAGGGGCTGTCGGTGCGGGTTGGCAACGGTCGTTACCGTAACCTACGGTCCCCGCGACGAGCCGGGTCCGTGGGGGGTGTCAGCCATGGCAGATCGACGGTGTCCGCCCGCGGCCGCCGGGGGCGGCTGATGCGGGCCGCGGTGCTGCGCGCCGGCGAGGTGGTCGTGCGCGACGACGTACCCGAGCCGGTACCCGAGCTCGGCCAGGTGCTGGTGGCGGTGAGGGCCTGCGGCATCTGCGGCTCCGACCTCCACTTCGTCCGGCACGGGGCCACGATGCTGCGCCTGGCCGGCGAGATGTCGGGCCTCCCCGAGCTGGGGGCGCCGCCGGTCGACCTCGGCCGCGACGTCTTCATGGGCCACGAGTTCTCGGCCGAGGTGCTGGAGGCCGGGCCCGGCACCGACGCGCCGCCCGCGGGCACGATCGTCACCTCGATCCCGGCCATGATCACGATGACCGGGGTGCGTGACCTCGTGTACTCGAACGACCTGCCGGCCGGCTACGGCGAGCGCATGCTGCTGTCGGCCCCGCTCCTGCTGACGGTGCCCAACGGCCTCGACCCCCGGGCGGCGGCGCTGACCGAGCCCATGGCCGTCGGCCGCCACGCCGTGGCCCGCTCCGAGGCGGGGCCGGGCGACGGGGCGGTGGTGCTGGGGTGCGGCCCGGTCGGGCTGGCCGCCGTCGCCGACCTCCGCCGCCGGGGCGTCGAGCCCATCGTGGCCGCCGACCCGTCGCCGGGCCGGCGGGCGCTGGCGACCACCATGGGCGCCTACGAGGTCGTCGACCCGGCAGTCGAGCCCGCCTTCGCCGCCTGGGAGCGGGTGGCGGCCGGCCGGGTGCCGGTGGTGGTCGAGGCCATCGGCGTACCCGGCATCCTCGACACGATCCTGCGCGACGCCCCCGCCCGGTCCCGGGTCGTGGTGGTCGGCGTGTGCATGGAGCCCGACAGGGTGACGCCGTTCTACGGGTCGGCCAAGGAGCTGCGCCTCGACTTCGCCTTCGCCTACGACCCGATGGAGTTCGCGGCCACGCTCGCGTCGCTCGCCGAGGGTGAGATCGACGTGGCCCCGATGATCACCGGCGAGGTCGATGTGGACGGCGTCCCCGCCGCGTTCGCCGACCTGGCCGACCCCCAGCGGCACTGCAAGGTGCTGGTCGTCCCCGGAGGAGCGGCATGATCGACGACGACACCCTGTCAACACAGGCCCGGGCGCTGGCCGCAGCGCTCGAGCCGTTCACCGGGCAGGTGTACTTCTCGCCCGAGTGCCACGCCGAATACGAGGCGCTGGGCTTCTCGGCCAGCCCCGGCACGCTGCCGACCGGGGTGGCGCTGCCCGACGGGGTCGCGTACTTCTGCAGCCGGGGCTCGGCGCTGGGCCAGCCGTCGGGCGACCTGGTGGCGGCGGCGTTCGCCGTGTTCAACCCGGCCGTCGTCGTCCCCGCGGTCGAGCGGGGCTGGACCTTGACCGACGGCGCCACCATCGCCGAGGCCCGCACCCGGGGCGCCGTGGCCCAGCTGGCCCGCATCCTCGGGCCCGAGCCCGCCGGCGTCGACCGGGCGGTGGCGCTGCTGCGCCGGGCCACCGAGCGCCTGCGCCCGGAGGGCCGGCCGCTGTACGCCGGCCTGCGGTCGCTGCCCGTGCCCGACGACGCCCTCGGGGCCGCCTGGCGGCTGGCCGACCACCTGCGCGAGTACCGGGGCGACGCCCACACCGCGGCGTGGACCTCCGCCGGCTTCGATGCCACCGAGATCGGCCTGCTCACCGAGCTGTACTGGGGCCTGGCGCTGCGGACCTACGTCCGCACCCGGGCGTGGTCGGCCGACGACCTCGACGCCGCCGAGGAGCGGCTGGTGGCCCGGCGCCTGGTCGCGGACGGGGCGTTCACGCCCCGGGGCCGCGAGGTGCGGGAGGCCGTCGAGGTGGCGACCGACGCCCAGTGCCGCCCGATCGTCGACGCCCTCGGCGACGACCTCGACGAGCTGGTCGGGGTGCTGGGCGGCTGGAGCGCGGCGGTGTCGGCGGCGGGCGGCTACCTGCCGTCCGGGCCCCACGACCTGGCCCGCCAGAACGCCCGCTGAACGCCGCTCAGGGGTTGGCTAGCATCACGCGGATGCCCTAGGGGGGAGCAGTCCGCGGACGCGGAGCCTGATCGCGATGAGGCGCATGGACGACCAGCGCACAGTCCGACCGTCGCGCGCGCCGCGCGGACCGGCGGCGGAGCCCGCCGCTCCCGCGCCCCCGGCACCGGG
>DASXRH010000563.1:0-5272 GCA_036506715.1 Acidimicrobiales bacterium | reverse complement strand
GATCGTCGGGTCGCTCGATCCGGCGGTCGTGGGTGTCGCCGCACCGCTGGTGCATGACGTGCTGGCACCGGTGGGTGCCCTACTCGTACCGGTCGTGGAGAGCCTGGGTGACGACGTGCTGGCTCCGCTGACCGGTGGCGTCGTCGGCCCGTTGGCGCACGCCCTTGCGCCGGTCGACGGGGCGGCAGGTCTCGTCACGGTGGCTCCCGTGACCGGTCCCGCGGCCATCGGGCCGATCGTGGTTGCCGGCGGGCCGCTGCTGCAGGACGCGGGTGGCAGTGGTCGCTGGATGGGTCCCGGCGGTTCAGCCACGGGTGCGGACGCCGAGCCTGGGTCGGGTTCCGCCGGGGGGCCGCCGTTCGAGGCCGTGCCCCTCGCTCCCGTGGGGGGCGGTGGGCCCGGGGGCGGGGGTGGTGGTGCGTCCAGGGGCGGGTCGTGCTCGTCGCCGGTGGTGGGTGTCGTCGGTTCCGGGGCGCACATGGCGCCCCTGGCCCCGGGCGCCCTGGTGCGTGAGCCGGAGGCGCGGCTTGCCAGCCTCGTCGTCGCGCCCGTGCGTCTTCCCGGCTGATCGACGTCGCACGTCGACAGCCAGTTCCGTCACTCACCGAACGAGGGAAGAAGCACCATGCGACGGCACAGCCCTGCCGTCGGGGCGCTCCCGGTCACGACGGTCGCCGCCTGCCGGCGCGCCGTCGGTGGCGGCGCCCCGATCACCGACTCCGCGAACGACTCCGACATCGAGACCGTCCACCGATCCGCTCGTCAGCAGGTCATCACATGACCGGCACCGAGCACCATCCCCAAACCCGACGGGTCCTCGTGGCCGAGCCTCTCCGGCTCGTGCGCGAGGCCCTCATCGCCGCCGTCGACGCGAGCCCGGGTCTGGCTGCCATCGACGGCTCCACCGCCGACCGGGCCACCGTGGCGTCGGCCGACGCCGTGATCGTGGCCGCCAGCCTCCTGCGAGTCGGCTGGCACCGGCTGTTCGCGGGGGGACACTGGGACGACGGTCCCAGCCCGGTGGTCGTGGTCGCCGACCACGGTCCGACCACCCCCTCGATCGACGGGCAGGGCGTGGTCGTGGTGTCCCGTCACACCCCCCTCGGGGCGATCGTCGACTGCCTCCGGCGCGACGACGACGCCCGCCGGGCGATGCCGATGTGGTCGGAGACCCTGGCGGCATCGGCGGCTGGTCCGGCGCTCACCGCGCGGGAGCGGCAGGTGCTCGGGCTGCTCGCCTCGGGCCTGACCCCGGCCGAGGTGGCCCAGGGCCTGTCGATCACCACCCACACGGCGCGCGACCACATCAAGGCCATCCGGGCCAAGCTCGAACGGCCGACCATCATGTCCGCCGTCCTGGAGGCGATCCGCCGAGGGTTGCTGCACATGGACGCGTCGTGACCCCGCCGCGCCCCCCTCGCGTTGGGGAGTGCGAGCGACGCTCAGCGTGGGTTGGCTGACGGTGCCGGTCGCCCGGACCCAGGAATGCCTCCATCGCGACCGCCAGAGCGGTGGGGGTGCGGGTCCGGTCGATCGGCGTCCCGGGGTGGTTCCGGCGCCGGGCGGGTGGCGCCGGAACCAGCGGGGCTCAGCGGGCGCCCACCGGGCGCCGGCGCCGCCAGGCCTGGGCCAGCGCTGGCGGCATCCACCCGCCGTCATCGGGGTTCACGTTGGTTCCCGGGGGGACGAGCTTGTCGATCGCGTCGAGCGTGTCGTCGTCGAGCGTGACCTCGGTGGCACCGAGCAGGCCCTCGAGCTGGTCCATCGTGCGAGGGCCGATGATGGCGGCACTCACCGCCGGGTGGCTGAGCGTGAAGGCCAGCGCCAGGTGGGGGAGTGGCATGCCTGCCTCGGTGGCCAGCGTCTCGAGCTGGGGGATGAGGTCGAGCTTGCGGGCCACCCCCGGCCGCTCGGGGTCGAACCGCTGGGGCATGCGCGCCGCTCGGCCGGTCTGGGGCGCCGGCTCGCCCGGCCGGTAGCGGCCGGTGAGCATGCCGCCGTTGAGCGGGCTCCAGGGGATGACGCCCATGCCGTAGCGCTCGCAGGTGGGCAGCACCGACGCCTCGATGCCCCGGACGAAGATCGAGTACGGCGGCTGCTCGACCCGGAACCGCTCGTGACCCCGACGCTCGGCGGTCCACTGGGCTTCGACGATGGTCTCGGCCGGGAACGTCGACGAACCCAGATAACGGACCTTGCCCTGGTGAACGAGGTCGGACAGCGCGGACAGCGTGTCGTCGAGGTCGGTGTTCGTGTCGGGCCGGTGCACCTGGTAGATGTCGACATGGTCGGTGCCGAGGCGGCGCAGGCTGTCCTCCACCGACTGCACGATCCACCGGCGGGAGTTGCCCTGGCGGTTGGGGTCGTCGCCCATCGGGCCGTGGAACTTGGTGGCCAGCACGACGTCGTCACGCCTGCCGGCCAGAGCCTTGCCGACGATCTCCTCGGACTCGCCCGCCGAGTAGACGTCGGCGGTGTCGATGAAGTTGAGCCCGGCGTCGAGCGCCCGGTGGATGATGGCGACCGAGTCGTCGTGGTCGCGGTTGCCCATCCGGCCGAACATCATGGCGCCGAGGCACAGCGGGCTGACCTTGACACCGGTGGTGCCGAGAGAGCGGTAGCGCATGGTGGTCCCCTTCGAGACGACACCCGCACGCGGGCGCGGTGCGGGCCTTCCCGCCGTGATGCATACCACCGCGATCCGCAGACGCCGCCCACGCCGGCCGCCGAGTCGCCGGTCGGCGCGCCGGCTAGCCCCGGGCGGCCAGGCGGCGCAGCGGCGGGAGGCTGGGCGGCGGCTGGCGCCGCTCGGGCAGGCTGTCGAGCAGCTCCGCGGTGATGGTGGCGATGCGGCTGACGGCGTCCTCGAACGGGGCCTCGGTGGCCGGAGAGGTCTTCTGGACGCCGCTGACCTTGCGCACGTACTGGCGGGCGGCCGCCTCGACCTCTTCGGGGGTGGCGGCGGGCTCGAGGCCTCGCAGCGTCGTGATGTTGCGGCACATGCCAGCGAGAGTACCGACACCAGCAGTGACATCAGCCGGGCCGGTCGTCGCCCCCGTCGTCCAGCAGCGCCTCGATGTCGTGCGCCAGCAGCTTGACCTCGTCGGCGATGCGGTAGCCGGGCAGTCGCCCGCCGTCGATGAGCTTGTAGACGTCCGCCACGGGGACGCCCAGGATCTGCGCGGCGCGGACAGGTGACACCCAGCGGTAGCTGGGAAACCCCCCGGCGCCCCCAACGGCGGTGGTGCTCACGGCGACGCAACATCGTGGCCGCTCGCCGCGGCGAAAGCACGTCGCACCGTGCGGAAATGGGGAACAGCGGATGGCATCGGCCTCGGCCCTTCGTTCAGGGGTGGACTTCGTCGAGGCCGACGCGGAGCCGGCGAGCCAGGGAGCCGGTGGTGGCTCCTGCAGTGAGGAAATCATAGACACATCGCGGGCGTCGGTGCGATACTATTGATCAACGTCACCTGATCTCAGTGTATGTAGTCTCCATCTCCCCACCCCCAGGAGATCCCCATGCCGTACACCACGGGCTTCAACCACGTCGCCACGCTCACCACCGACATCGACCGGCTCGTCGGCTTCTACGGCGAGGCGTTCGGGGCCGAGGTCACGTTCGAGATGGCGGCGCGGGAGGACCACCCGCGCATGGTCGTCCTCGACCTGGGCGGCGGGTCGGCGCTGAACGTGTTCGAGACGACGGCGGACGAGATCATCGGCGAGCAGCGCCGGCAGGGGGGCCGTGGGGCCATCGATCACTTCGCTCTGGCCGTCGAGGACATCAGCGCCCTCGAGGAGGTGCGCGACCGGCTGAAGGCCGCGGGCGCCGACATCGGCGAGATCCATCGGCTGGGAGGGTTGTGGTCGTTGTTCTTCCGGGACATCGACGGCATGGAGTTGGAGGTGTGCTGCGAGGCCGACTGACGCCGGCAGGGCCGGCGAGATGGCGGTGCCGCCCGCACTGGCGGCCTCGGTGGTGGGCTACAACGGCGACGACGGCCGGCGGTGGCTGGCCGGGCTACCCGGGACGGTGGCCGGGCTCGCCCGCCGGTGGTCGTTGACGATCGGTGAGCCCTTCCCGCCCGGGACGTGCGCGCTCGTGGTGCGGGCCCAGCGGGGTGAGACGCGCCTCGTGCTCAAGGTGCCGTTCGTCGACGACGAGACCCGGAGTGAGCCCGATGCCCTGCGGCTGTGGGCCGGCGACGGGGCGGTGCGGCTGCTGGACGACGATCCGGCGACCGGGGCGCTGCTCTTGGAGCACCTGGCGCCGGGGACACCGCTGGCCGACGAGCCCGATCGGGACGCCGCGGTGGTCGTGGCCTGCGATCTGGCCCGGCGGCTGCGGCGGGTGGCGCCGGCCGGCCACCGGTTCCCGGCCGCGGCCGAACTCGGCCGCCGGTGGGCGGGGGAACTGCCCGACCGGTGGGTCGCCGCCGGGCGGCCGGTCGCTGTGGACGTAATCGACCGGGCCGTGGCGGCGGCGGGGCGGGTGGCGTTGGTGGCGGCGGGCGAGGCGGTCGTCGTGGTGAACCGGGACCTGCACCTCGGGAACGTCCTCGCCGCCGAGCGGGAGCCGTGGCTTGTGATCGACCCCAAGCCGTTGGTGGGGGAGCCCGCCTTCGACGCCGGGCACCTCGTCGGTGACGCCGTGGCCGACGATCCGACGCCCCGGCGGGTGTCGCGACTGGTCGCACTGGTCGCCGATGGCTTGGGGGCCGACGAGGGCCGGGTGCGCGACTGGGCGCTCGTGCGGGCGCTGGAGATGGCGTTGGATCCCGAGGCGGTGGGGGAGCCGGCCGACGGTCGGCGGCGGTTGGCGGAGGTCCTGGCCGGCCAGGCCGGATGACGGCCACCGAGGAGCGAGGGTCGGTCGGGGGTCGGGGGGCAATGCGGCGGGATCGGTCCGGTGAGGCCGCCGAAGAGTCAGGGTCGTCTGGTGGGGGGCGCCGCTGGGGCGGGATCGGTCGCGTGGTGGTGCCGGATGCGGCGGGCGGTTGGGTGACGCGTGTCGGAGGCGGCGGGCGGTTGGGTGACGCGTGTCGGAGGCGGCGGGCAGTTCGGTGAGGGGTGCCGGATGCGGCGGGCGGTTGGGTGAGGGGTGCCGGATGCGGCGGGGTTCGGCCGGGGCGTCATCGTGCGGCCGGGATTGGTTGGGTTTGTGCCCCGATGCGGCGGGATCGGCTGGGTGGCCCGGCGAGGTCAACTTCGTCCAAGCCCTCGTCCTGGCCGTGGCCGTAGCGTGTTGGCGCGGGCGCGAGGAGGTACGGCC
>DASXRH010000562.1:0-8409 GCA_036506715.1 Acidimicrobiales bacterium | reverse complement strand
ACCGGGGTCACGGCCTGGGCCCGGGCCGACACAGCGGCGGGGCGGACCGCCGGGCGCCCGACCGACGCGCACGCCGCCCACGCCGCCCACGACGGGGGCCGAAGGGACCGGATCCGCCGGGGCCGAGCATGCCGCCCGGCGAGCCCGCGCCCAGCGTCGAGTCGGCCAGGAGCGAAGCCGGGAGCTGGATCACGGCGGTGACGCCCGGCCCCGCTCCCCCGGCGACAGCCGCACGGCGATGTCGTGGCGGCCGGCCAGGTTGCCGGCCACGTGGTGGCCCAGGTACGTGGACGGCGACACCGTGAACGCCTCCTCGCCGGCCAGCCGGCGGTTGGCGGCGTCGAGCTGGCGGGGACTCCTGCCCTGGCCCCCGTCGATGACGGCCAGCGTGTCGCCGCCGTCGCACCGGTTGTGCCGCCCCCGGATCTCGACCGAGTGGTCGGCGGTCGAGAACACCAGGGCGTTCTCCACCAGCTCGGCGACGAGGTGGGCCAGGTCGCCGGCGACCGAGCCCATGATCGTGGCCGGCTCGAGGCCCCGCACGACCGCGCGCCGGTCAACCGGCGGTGGCGGGGCCCCGGCCCTCGATGGCCCGCTGGAGCCGGGTCTGCAGCACGGTCGTGGTCACGTCGCCCCGGCTGCGTTCGAGCACGGCCCGCAGGGCGTCGAGCGTGCGGCGCAGGCCGATGGTCAGGGCGTCGGGGTAGTCGACGGCCACCAGGGCGTCGTACACGTCGTCCATGGCCGCCAGCAGCGCCTCGCCCCGGGCCAGGTCGCCCTCCCGCAGCCGGTCGAGCAGGTGACGGCGCAGCTCGCTGGCCGCCTCGGCCAGGCCCCGCATCCACGCCGTGGGCGACACGGCGAGGTCGCCGGGCCCCGGGACCGGCGTGCCCGCCACCAGCGCGGCCACGGCCCGGGCCTCGACGTACTCCTTCTCGGCATCGTGCAGGAACCCGGCGTGGGCCAGGGCGGGGAACGGCACCAGCACCGCCTGCGCCTCCCGGACCGCCGCCTCGGACTCGCCGGCCAGCCGTGCCGCCTCGCCCGGGTCGAGGCGGTGCACGGCCCGGACGCTCGACCCGGCGGCCCGGATCGCGCGCCGGCACGCGGGCAGCGCCCGCTCGCGGGCCCGGTTGGCGCCCGCCAGCTCCCGGCCGAGGGCGTCGACGATGCCCGTCAGGTGGGTGCGGCGGTCGTCGCCGCCCGGATCGCTCAACCTCCGGGCCTAGCGAGCGGCGCCGCTGCCGATGATGACGACGGCGGGCCGGGGCGCCCGGATGGGCGACAGGTACCGGACCTTCTGGACCCGCTCGGCCTCGCGCCGGCCCCGCCGCACCAGCAGGGCGACGTAGGCCAGCAGCAGCGTCCCCGCCACCGCCTCGGCCACGATGCCCGGCGTGCCGAGCAGCAGCGCCGGGGCGACGCCCGCCAGGCCCAGCAGCACCAGGGCCGCCAGCACCCGGCGGCGGCGCCGGTAGGCCAGGGCCCGGCGCTGGTGGGCCGCCCCGGTGAGGGCGCTGGCCGGGCGGACGCCCGGGCTCTCGGACGGCGGCCGCACGACCGCCCCGATCACGCCCGGCGCCACGGAACCGGCGGAGGCGGCCGCCGGCACGGCCCGGCGCTGCAGATCGAACGCGTGCACCTCGGCGTCCTCGCTGTCGAGATCGTTCTCGTCGGCCTCGTCGCCGTACGAGCGGTAGCTGTCGAGTCCGTAGTTGGGGGTCGCCCGCTGCAGCGACCAGAGCTGGCTGCGGAAGGACATGATCGACGCGATGGGCCGCGCCTCCCGCCGGGCCTGCAGCCACGGGGGCACCAGCACGGCTGCCCAGATCACCCCGAGGAGCAGAAAAACGACCACGGCATCACACTCCGACCACTGCCTTGAAGCGACCATAGAGGTCACCGGCGATGCGGTGGTGGATGCCGTCTGACCAGGGGCGGCGACCCCGGCGCAGCCGGTCGGGCTAGAGCCCGAGCTCGGCGTCGAGGCCGTCGGTGGCGCGGCGGTAGGTGCCGCTGCGGCCGCCGGTCTTCTCCCACAGCGTCATGTCGCCGATGACCATGCCCCGGTCGGAGGACTTGCACATGTCGTAGATGGTCAGGCAGGCCACCGCGCAGGCGGTGAGCGCCTCCATCTCGACGCCGGTGCGGTCGACGGTCTCGACGTGCGCCTCGACCTCGATGAAGTCGTCCTCGATGCGGAAGTTGACCAGCACCGACCCCACCAGCAGCGGGTGGCACAGCGGGATCAGCTCGGGCGTGCGCTTGGCCGCCTGGATGCCCGCCACCCGGGCCACGGCCAGTACGTCGCCCTTGTTGATGGCCCCCCGCGCCACCAGGGAGGTCGTCTCGGGCTTCATGTGGACCCTCCCCCGGGCCACCGCCCGCCGGTGCGTCGGGTCCTTGGGGGTCACGTCCACCATGCGCGCCCGTCCGAGGGGGTCGAGGTGCGTCAGTCCGCGGTCAGGCATGGGTCAAGACTAGTCACCCCGCCCGGGCCCCGATCCGGCCGGCCCGGCGCCGGCGGGTCAGCCGCCGATCTGGCTCATCGACCGGCGCGGTTGGATGAACTGCACCTGACCGATCATGTGACCAGCCCACTTGTCGGCCACGCACCTCCGCATCGCCTCGGCCACCTCGTCGTCGCCGGCACCCGACCGCAACAGCCCCCGCAGGTCGACCTCGTCCACCGCGAACAGGCACGAGCGCAGCTGGCCGTCGGCCGTGAGCCGGACGCGATCGCAGGCCCCGCAGAACGGCCGGGTCACCGAGGGGATGACCCCGACCTCGCCCCGACCGTCGAGGTAGGTGAACCGTTCGGCCGGCTCGTGGCCCCGCTGCTGCGGCTCCAGCGGGTGGACGGCGGCGATGGCGGCCACGATCTCGGCCTGGCTGACCACGGCGCCGGCGTCCCAGCGGTGGTCGGCGTCGAGCGGCATCCACTCGATGAAACGGACGGTGATGCCCTTGTCGCGGCCGAAGGTCGCCAGGTCGACGATCTCGTCGTCGTTGACGCCCCGCATGACCACGACGTTGATCTTGACCGGGTCGAGGCCGGCCTCGCAGGCGGCGTCGATGCCGTCGAGCACCCGCTCGAGCTCGTCGCGCCGGGTGAGCTCGACGAACCGGTCCCGGCGCAGCGTGTCGAGCGAGATGTTGACCCGGCGCACGCCGGCGGCGACGAGGTCGCCGACCTGCGACCGCAGGGTGGCGCCGTTGGTGGTGAGGGCCAGGTCGACCGGGATGCCGTCGGTGGTGGACAGGGCGGCCAGCCGGCTCACCAGCAGCGGCAGGTGGGCCCGCACCGTCGGCTCGCCCCCGGTGAGGCGGATGCTGCCGAACCCGAAGCGCCCGACCGCCACCCGGGCGATGCGCTCGATCTCCTCGAAGGTGAGCACCTCCGAGCGGGGCAGCCAGGTCATCCCCTCGGCCGGCATGCAGTAGGTGCAGCGGAAGTTGCAGCGGTCGGTAACCGAGATGCGGAGGTCACGGTGAACGCGGCCGTAGCTGTCCACGAGGGGCTCGGTCATCACCCCAGGCTAGGGGGCGGCGTGGCCGGTTGGGGCCGGGACGGTGGCCGGCTCGCCCAGCAGCATGATCTCGACGGCCTCCCCGGCGGCCACGCCGTCGCCGTCGGGCAGGACGGCCAGGCCGTCGGCCCGGGCCATCGCGCCCAGTTGGTGGGAGCCCTGCCCGCCGGAGGACCGCACGGCGAGCACGCCGCCGGGTCCGGCCTCGACCACCACCCGCACGAAGTGGGTGCGGCCGTCGGGCCGGCGGCCGAGCGGCTCGGCGGCCACCGCGGCCTGGCGGGGCAGGTGGAGGCGGTCGGCGGGATGCCCGGCCAGCCGGCGCAGGCCGGGCCGGGCGACCACGGCGAAGCTGACCAGCGACGACACCGGGTTGCCGGGCAGGCCGAACACCGGCACCGTGCGGCCGCCGTCCCCCGTGACCAGCCCGAAGGCCAGCGGCTTGGCCGGGCGGATGGCCACCTGCATCCAGCGCATGTCCCCCATGCGATCGAGCACGACCTTGACCAGGTCGATGTCGCCCATCGACACCCCGCCGCTCGACAGGACGGCATGGCAGCTCGTCGCCCCCCGGCCGATGGCGTCGGCGATCGCGGCCTCGTCGTCGGGCACCCAGCCGAGGTCGACCGGGCTGAAGCCCGCCTCGGCCACCAGCGCCAGCAGCATCGGCCGGTTGCTGTCGCGGATCTGCCCGGGCCGCAGCGGCCCCGACCCGGGGACCAGCTCGTCGCCGGTCGACACCACCCCCACCCGGGGCCGGGGATGCGCGGCCACCTCCGCCACGCCCAGCGAGGCGAGCACGCCCAGGCGGGCCGCGGTCAGCGCCTCGCCGGCCGCCAACACCCGCTCGCCCGGCTTGAGGTCCTCGCCCGCGGCCCGGACGTGGGTGCCCGGGTCGACCCCGGCATCGATCCGGACCCTCGTCCCCCCGTCGAGCCGCTCGGTGCGCTCGACCATCACCACCGCGTCGGCGCCGTCGGGAACCGGGGCGCCGGTGAAGATGCGCATCGCCTCCCCTGGGCCCAGCGCCCGCTCGGCCGGGTGGCCGGCCGCCACCTCGGCCACCACCGGCAGCTCGACGGGGGCGCCCGCCACGTCGGCCGCCCGCACGGCGTAGCCGTCCATGGCGCTGTTGGCGAACGGCGGGACGGCCTCGACCGCGACCACGTCGTCCGCCAGGACCAGGCCCGCAGCCCGGGCGGCGGGCACGGTGACGGGCGGCAGCGGGGCGCACCCGGCCAGGACGTGGGCGACGGCCTCGTCGAGCGGGATCACGCCGCCACCCTACGGTCGGGCCGCCCCGCCCGCCGCCCCGGCCCGCCGGGGCCCGCGGTCGAGCGTCGACGACTCGACGCCTGCGCACGATGTCGCCGCTGTGTGGAGAGGCGGTGGGGCGCAGGCCCTGACCGCCCGGGGGCTCAGACGATGCCCCGCCGGGTCACGATGTCGGCCAGCATCGCCCGGAACTCGGGCCCGAGGTCCTCGCGGTCGAGGGCCAGCTCCACCGTGGCCCGCAGGTAGTCGAGCTTCTTGCCGATGTCGAAGCGGCCCTCGTCGAACACGTAGCCGTACACCGGCTGCTCGGCGAGCAGGATGGCGATGGCATCGGTGAGCTGGATCTCGCCGCCCACGCCGGGCTTGGTTCGGTCGATGGCGTCGAAGATCTCGGCCGTGAACAGGTAGCGGCCCATCACGGCCAGGTCGGAGGGGGCGTCCTCGGGCCTGGGCTTCTCGACGATGCCCCGCAGCCGCACCAGCCCCTCCTCGTCGGTGGGCTCGGGGTCGGCGCAGCCGTAGGCCGAGATCTGCTCGGGCGGGAACGACTTGAAGGCGACCACCGAGGCGTGGAGGCGGTGGTAGAGGGCGACCATGTCGTCGAGCACCGTCGAGTTCTCGTGCATGATGTCGTCGCCCAGCATCACGACGAACGGGTCGTCGCCCACGTGCTTGCGGGCCACCGACACGGCGTGGCCCAGGCCGAGCGCCTCGCCCTGGCGCACGTAGTGGATGTCGGCCAGATCGGCCAGGCCCCGCACTTCGCTGAGCTGGTCGTGCTTGCCCGAGGCCGCGAGCGACACCTCCAGCTCGATCGATCGGTCGAAGTGGTCCTCGAGGCTGCGCTTGCCACGCCCGGTGATGATGAGGATGTCGTCGATGCCCGCCCGCACCGCCTCCTCCACCACGTACTGGATGACCGGCTTGTCGACCACGGGCAGCATCTCCTTGGGCTGCGCCTTGGTGGCCGGCAGGAATCGGGTCCCGAGACCCGCCGCCGGGATGACTGCCTTGCGCACCGTGATCGTCGTCGACACGGTCGCCTCCTCGTTGTCTCGTCCAGGGGACCGTTACCCGGTCCCCGTCCATAAGGAGGGCCGTCGTCCCGCCGGCCTCCGCCCACCGGGAACGCTAGGCGCTCGGGGGCCGATGTGCTACATGCGGGCCACCCCCGCGACCCCCGGCCGCCCGCAGTGACGGCGGGCGCTGGTGCGCATCGGCCACGCGGTCACCTCCATGCCCAGCAGTCCGCGGATGCCCTGCGTGCGCGGAGGCCTCGCCACCCACCGTGGCGGCCGGTCAGTTCGAGCCGGAGCGCTGGCGCCCGACCGGCGGGGCGTCCGCACGACCCCCTCAGCCGGCGCTCATGAGCCAGGCCGGCCGAACACCCCCGCGTCAACCGGCGGCCCCTCACGGGCGCGAGGTCCTCACCACCCCCGACGGCAGCCGGCGCGGGCCAGCGGGCCTTCCGCACCACCCGGCGGCAACCGGCACTGCTCACTGGCGGTGCGGCCACACCGCCCCCGGCAACCGGCGCTCCTCCCCCCGGGCCAGGCGGACGATGTTGCCCCAATGCCGGGCCACGACCAGCACCGCACATGCGGCCAGGGCCGCCACCTCCCGGCCCGGGGCACCGAGGGCGGCGGCCGCGACCGGCAGCACCGCCGCACCCACGATCGAGCCCAGCGACACGGTCCGGCTGGCGGCGGTGGCGGCGGCGAAGGCCAGCCCCGCGACCAGCGTGGCCAGGGGGAACAGCACCACCGCCATCCCCACCTCGGTCGCCACGCCCTTGCCGCCCCGGAACCCCCGGGTCGCCGGCAGCACGTGGCCGACGACCGCGGCCAGACCGCACGCCACCCCCAGCCCGTGGCCGCCGACCGCCCAGCC
Source organism: Acidimicrobiales bacterium (assembly GCA_036506715.1). Taxonomy (GTDB): domain Bacteria; phylum Actinomycetota; class Acidimicrobiia; order Acidimicrobiales; family VFJN01; genus ZC4RG19. The sequence goes on along the minus strand of DASXRH010000562.1, from coordinate 1,714 downwards.
CAGCGCGGCGGCGCCGGCCCCCTTGGCCAGGTCGCCGGCCAGGGTCAGCACGCCGGCCCGACGGCCGGCGGTGCGGGCGACGTTGGTGGCTCCCGGGTTGCCCGAGCCCGTCCGCGTGGGGTCGACGCCCCGCCGGCGCCCCACGACCAGCGCGGTGGGGAACGTGCCGAGCAGGTAGGCGGCGACCACGCAGGCCGTCGCCACGCCCGGCGAGGCGGTGGCGGGAGCGGCGAGCGCGGCGGGCTCCACGAGATGATGGTACGGCGGCTAGCCTTGGCACTCTCACGTCGCGAGTGCTAACCCCCGGAGCGCAGATGCCCACCTACGAATACCGCTGCAGGGAGTGCGGCGAGCACCTCGAGGTCGTCCAGGCGTTCTCCGATGACCCCCTGACCGAGTGCCCGGCCTGCGGCGGACTGCTGCGCAAGCTGTTCAACTCGGTGGGCATCTCCTTCAAGGGCAGCGGCTTCTACCGCAACGACAGCCGGACCAAGGCCGGCGCGTCGACGTCCTCGTCGAGCGGGTCGTCGTCCTCGTCGTCGTCCGATTCGGGGTCCGGATCGAGCTCGGGCGACTCGTCGTCCACCGACGGGGGCTCGTCGTCCAAGGCCGACAGCAGCTCGGGTTCGGGCTCGTCCGGCTCGGCCGCCGCCACCAAGACGGCGTGACCGACACCGCCGCCCTGGCCGACGTCGGGGTGTACGGCGGCTCCGGCCTCTACGCGCTGCTCGACGACGTCACTGAGGTCGCCGTCGACACGCCGTTCGGCCCGGCGTCGGCGCCGGTGACCATCGGCGACGTGGCGGGACGGCGGGTGGCGTTCCTGCCCCGCCACGGCACCGGCCACTCGTTGCCGCCCCACCGTGTGCCGTACCGGGCCAACGCGTGGGCCATGCGGGTGCTGGGCGTGCAGGCGATCTTCGCCCCGTTCGCGTGCGGGTCGCTGCGCCCCACGATCCACCCCGGCGAGTTCGTGGTCGTCGACCAGATCGTCGACCGCACGGCCGGCCGGCCGTCGTCGTTCCACGACGGCCCCGGGCCGGGCACGCCCGAGGGCATGACCCCGGTCGACCACGTCACCTTCGCCGACCCCTACGACGCCCGGTTGCGGGCCGCGGCCGTGGCGGCGTGCGGTGCCGAGGGCGTGACCGTCCATGACGGCGGCACGGTGGTGGTCATCGAGGGCCCGAGGTTCTCGACCCGGGCCGAGTCCCGCTGGTACGGCGCCCAGGGCTGGGACGTCGTCAACATGACCCAGATGCCCGAGGCCGTCCTCGCCGCCGAGCTCGGCATCCCGTACGGAGCGATCGCCCTGGTCACCGACTACGACGCCGGTCTCGAGGGCGTCGAGGGCGTCCCCCCGGTCACGATGGACGAGGTCTTCGCCACCCTCGAGCGCAACGCCGAGGTGGTGCGGGGCGTCCTCTTCCGGGCCATAGCAGAGCTGTGGTTCTGAAGATATTTCCTTGCTTTACGTGGTGCATCACGTGCTAACGTGAGGCCTCGGCCCCCGGCCTTCGGCGTCACCGCCTCCCAGTCCGATTCCCCCCGACTGCCCCGGAGGACGCCCCGATGGCCCCCACCTCGCCCATGCTGACCGCGCGCGTGATCGGTGCGACCGCCCCCACCCACGCGTGCGGCCCGCGCCCCGTCGCCGTCGCCCGTGACGCTCCGGCGCACCGAGCCGCGGCCGCGCTGCACGGCACCCCCGGCG
>DASXRH010000561.1:0-9077 GCA_036506715.1 Acidimicrobiales bacterium | reverse complement strand
GACCTCGCGGTCGCCGTCGCCGGCCGGCCCGACCCGCAGGCGGGACCCGGCGGCCGCCGTGGCCTCGACCACCCGCCCGTTGCGCACCACGACGATGCCCGCGGCATCGCCGACGACGGCCAGCAGGGCCTGCACGTCGGCGGGCAGGTCCGCGCGGTCGGCGCCGGCGGTGTCGCCGGGCCCGGCCGGCCGGAGGTCGTCGAGGTCGAGCTCGTCGATGCGGCTGTAGCGCCACACCTCCTCGTCGGACGAGGGCAGCTCGGCGCCGGCGAAGGCGGCGGCCGCGGCGGCGCGCCGCTCGCGCAGCCAGCCGGGGCCGTCGAGCGCGGCGGACGCATCGGGGGTGAAGGTGCTCAGCGTCGGTCCTTTCGCAGCTCGTCCCGGCCGGGGACGCCGCGGTCGAGGGCAGACCAGCCTACCGGCGGCCGCCGGCAGCCCTTACCTGCGCCGCAGCCAGCGCCGCCAGCGGGGCGTCTCGGACCGCGCGCGCTCGGCCTGGACCTCGGCCATGATCTCGGGGCCGGCGGAGTTGACGATGTCCTCGGCCTCGTCGAGCAGCCACGCCACCGAGCCGTCGTCGCGGTCGAGGGCGCCGAGCGGCTCGTCAGGGGTCTTGGGCGTGACCAGCGTGCCGTGGGCCCAGTTGACGTCGGCCATGCGCCGCTCGTACTTGGGGCAGTCGGCCGGGCAGCGCCAGGGCGCCTCGGGCGCGAGGTCGAGGTCGCACTTCCGCACGGTCTCGCCGTTGCGGTACGTCCTCGATTCGAAGTGCTTACAGTCCTGGCGCATCGGCACGCCGTCATTGTGCCAGGTGCCCGGCGGTTTCGGCCGCGCGCGGGCCGGGATTCAGACCGGCCCGCTCACCCGACCGAGCCCTCCATCTGCAGCTCGATCAGCCGGCTCCACTCGACGGCGTACTCCATGGGCAGGGTGCGGGTCACCGGCTCGATGAACCCGTTGACCACCATGCTCATGGCCTGCTCCTCGGACAGCCCCCGGCTCATGAGGTAGAAGAGCTGCTCGTCGGCCACCTTGGACACCGTGGCCTCGTGGCCGATCACGGCGTCGCGGGCGCCGACCTCCATGTAGGGGAAGGTGTCGCTGACCGAGTCCTCGTCGAGGATGAGCGCGTCGCACTGCACGTGGCTCTTGCAGCCGTAGGCGTCGTCCTCGACCCGGACCAGGCCCCGGTACGACGTGCGACCGCCGTCCTTGGAGATCGACTTGGACACGATCTTGGACGTGGTCTCGGGGGCGGCGTGGACCATCTTGGCCCCGGCGTCCTGGTGCTGGCCGGGCCCGGCGTAGGCCACCGACAGCACCTCGCCCGAGGCCTTGGGCCCGACCATGTACACGGCCGGGTACTTCATGGTGAGCCGGGACCCGATGTTGCCGTCGATCCACTCCATGTGGCCCTCGGCCTCGACCCGGGCCCGCTTGGTCACCAGGTTGAACACGTTGGACGACCAGTTCTGGATGGTCGTGTAGGTGACCCGGGCGCTGGGCTTGACCACGATCTCGACCACGGCCGAGTGCAGCGAGTCGGTGGTGTACACCGGGGCCGAGCAGCCCTCGATGTAGTGCACCTTGGCGCCCTCGTCGGCGATGATCAGCGTGCGCTCGAACTGGCCCATGTTCTCCGCGTTGATGCGGAAGTAGGCCTGGAGCGGCATCTCGACCTCGACGCCCGGCGGCACGTAGATGAACGACCCGCCCGACCACACGGACGAGTTGAGGGCGGCGAACTTGTTGTCGTTCTTGGGGATGATCGTGCCGAAGTGGGGCTTGACCAGCTCGGGGTACTCGCGCAGCGCGGTGTCCATGTCGCAGAACACGACGCCCTGGCGCTCGAGGTCCTCGCGGTTGCGGTGGAACACGACCTCGGACTCGTACTGGGCGGTCACGCCGGCCAGGTACTTGCGCTCGGCCTCGGGGATGCCCAGCTTCTCGTAGGTGTTCTTGATCGACTCGGGCAGCTCGTCCCACTCGTCGACCTGGGTCTCGGTGGGCTTGACGTAGTAGTAGATGTCGTCGATGTAGATCTCGGACATGTCGCCGCCCCAGGTGGGCATGGGCCGGCGCTCGAAGTGCTTGAGCGACTTGAGGCGGTAGTCGAGCATCCACTGAGGCTCGCCCTTCATCCACGACATCTCGCGGACGATCTCCTCGGACAGGCCCTTCTTGGGCTTGAAGACGTAGTTCTCCTCGTCGGCCCAGCCGAGCTTGTACCGCCCCAGATCGAGATCGGCGACTGCCATGTGCGGTCCCTTCGCGACGAATTTCTCCTACGTGGATAGTAGCAATGGCCTACCCGGCAGCCACCATCTGCACGCATCTGATCGAACGACCGCGCTGAGTAGTCGACCAGGCGCGGGGCGTCGTGGACATCTGCCAGTATGAGCCTCCATGTCGCCGCACCGCGCCAACGTCACCCGCCCCGCCACCGCCCGCCCGCCGGACCGGGCCGCCACCGAGGCGGCCCTGCAGTCGGCGGCGCTGGCGCTGCTCGAGCGCAACGGTGTGCTGGCCGGCCTCAACCTGCGGGAGGTGGCCGCCGAGGCCGGCGTGAACCGGGGCCTCGTCTACCACTACTTCGGCTCGCGCCGGGCCCTGCTGCGGGCGGCGCTGCGCTCCGACCTGCGCCAACGCATCGGCGACTTCGAGCCCGCGTTCGGCCTGCCCGCCCCCACCCGGCTGGCCACGACGTTCCGCACCTTCCTGCGCCACCGGCGGGCCGTGGTCCTGGCCGCGCTGCTGGCCCTCGACGGCGACCCCCTGGCCCGGATGATCCCCGACCGCGAGGGCACCCGGGTCCGCATCGCCCGCGACAAGGCCGAGGGCCACCTGCCGGCCGACCTCGACGGCGACGCCACCCACATCGCCATCGCCTCGCTTATCTACGGCTACCTCGTGTTCTGCGAGCGGTTCGCCGCGGAGCTCGACGTCGAGGTCGCCGATCTGGACCAGCGGGTGGCCGACGTGGTCGAACGCCTCGTCGCAGGCCTGGCACCGGCCCGCGCCTGAGGCCGCCCCCGCGGGTTTGGTCCCACGAACCGGCGCGCGTCACCTGCGATGCGCGCAGGTTTCGCGCGCCGGTTCGTGATGGCAGCCGGCGCCTAGCCGGAGTGGGCGCCGGCCATGGCGCCCGTGCCCGCCACCCAGGTGGCGTACAGGCGGGCGTAGGCGCCGCCCGCGGCCACGAGGTCGGTGTGGGTGCCCAACTCGACCAGCTCGCCGCCGTCGACCACGCCCACCATGTCGGCCCGCTCGGAGGTCGACAGCCGGTGGGCGATGACCACCACCGTGCGGCCCTCGAGCAACCGGTCGACCGCGCCCTCGACCAGCGCCTCGGTGCCGGGGTCGAGGCTGGACGTGGCCTCGTCCAGCACCAGCAGCGCCGGGTCGGCCAGCGCGGCGCGGGCGAGGGACACCAGCTGCTTCTCGCCGGCCGACAGCCGGCTGCCCCGCTCGCGCACCTCGGTGTCGAGGCCCTCGGGCAGGCCGGCGAAGCGGTCGTAGGCGTTGACGGCCCGCAGGGCGTCGTCGACCTCGGCGTCGGAAGCGCCGGCCCGGGCCAGCCGCACGTTGTCGCGGATGGTGCCGTTGAACAGGAATCCTTCCTGCGGGATGACGACGATGCGCCCCCGCAGCGAGTCGAGCGTGGCGTCCCGCAGGTCGACACCGCCGAAGCGGACCGTGCCGTCGGTGGGGTCGTAGAGCCGGGCGACCAGCTTGGCCAGCGTCGACTTGCCGGCGCCGGTGGGCCCGACCAGCGCGAGGCGCGCACCACGCGGGATCGACAGCGACACGTCCCGCAGCACCCGCGGCCCGCCGGCGTAGGCGAACGACACGGCCTCGACCTCGACGTCGCCGGCCCCGGGCAGGTCGACCGCGCCGGCCCGCTCGGCCACCTCGATCGGCTCGTCGAGCAGCTCGTAGAGCTTGTGGAGGCCGGCCCCCGCCGCCTGCACGGTGTTGAACAGCTGACTCAGCTGCTGCACCGGCTCGAACAGGTTGGACAGCGCCAGCACGAAGAAGGCCACCGTGCCCACGGTCAGCACGCCCTGGTGCACCCACATGCCGCCGAAGCCCAGCGTGAGGGCGGTGGTGCCCCATCCGGCCAGCTCGATCACCGGCAGGTACCAGGCCGAGATGGCCACCGACCGCATGTGGCTGTCGTACAGCTCGCGGTTGCCCCGCTGGAACCGGTCGACCTCGACCTCCTCCCGGGCGAACGCCTGCACGACCCGCACCCCGGCGATGCCCTCCTGGAGGTGGGACAGGGTGGAGCCGATGCGGTCGCGCACGTCGAGATAGGCCGTGTTCGAGCTGCGCTGGAATCGGATGCTGGCCAGGATCACCGGCGGCAGCGCCAGCGAGCACACGAGCATCAGCTGCCACGACACCGAGGTCAGCACGATCAGCGACACGCCCAGCAGCAGGCCGTTGGACACGAACATCGTCAGGCCCTGCTGGATGAGCTCGGACAGCGAGTCGACGTCGGACGTCATGCGCGACACCAGCACGCCGGCCTTGGACCGGTCGTAGAACGGCATCGACAGCGACTGCAGATGATCGAACACCCGGATGCGCAGGCTGCGGAGGAACTCCTCCCCGACCTGGCTGATGAGAGCGATCTGGATGCGGTAGGTGATGTAGGCGAGGATCGCCACGATCACGTAGCCGACGACCGCCAGGTCGAGCATGGCCGGGTTGCGCTTGGTGATGCCTTGGTCGATGCCGAACTTCACCAGGTAGGGCCCCGCCAGCACGGTGCCGGTCCACACGATGACCATGGCCAGGGCGCTCCAGACGCGCCGGCTCTGGGGCCGCAGCATGCGGGCCGTGCGCCGGAGGACCCGGCGGGCCGCGACCCGGTCGAGCTTGTCCTCGGCGCTGACGCCGCCCATGCGCATCATGGCCGTTCCCCCCGCTCGGCCGCGGGCCCGGCGGTGACCGGGGCGTTCCCGTTGCCGTTGCCCGACCCGTCGCCGTCGCCGTCCTGACGCTGCCGCTCGCGGGCGGCGGCCGCCGCCAGCACCGCCCGGTAGCGGGGGTTGGCGGCGAGCAGCGACTGGTGGGTGCCCTCGGCCGCCACCCGGCCGCCGTCGATCAGCACCACCCGGTCGGCCAGGGCGATGGTGGCCGGCCGGTGGGCGATGACGATGGTGGTGCGCCCCCGCATCACCTCGGTCAGCGCGCCCCGGATCTCGTGCTCCTTGGTGGGGTCGACGGCCGAGGTGGCGTCGTCGAGGATGAGCACGCGGGGGTCGGCCAGGATGGCCCGGGCGATGGCGATGCGCTGGCGCTGGCCGCCCGACAGCGAGTAGCCCCGCTCGCCGATGAGCGTGCCGTACCCGTCGGCCAGCTCGGACACGAACTCGTGGGCGCCGGCCAGCCGCGCCGCCCGCTCGACCGCCTCGCGGGGGGCGTCGGGATCGGCGAAGGCGATGTTGGCGGCGATGGTGTCGCTGAACAGGAACGTGTCCTCGAACACGATGCCCACCGCTCCGCGCAGCTCGCGCAGGGCCAACGTCCGCACGTCGGCGCCGTCGATGGCGACCGCGCCGCCCTCGACGTCGTAGAAGCGGGGGATGAGCCGGCCCACGGTGGACTTGCCCGAGCCCGTGGCGCCGACCACGGCCACCGACTCGCCGGGCGCCACCCGCAGGTCGAAGCCGTCGAGCACCGGCTGGGGCCGGCCGTACCCGAAGCGGACGCCGCTGAAGGTGACCTCGCCCCCGCCGGGCGGCAGCGACACCGGGCGGTCGGGGTCGTGGATCGCGGGGTCGGTGGTGAGCACGTCGTCGACCCGCTCGGCCGACACCGCGGCCCGCTGGGCCTGGGCCACGATCATGCCCAGCATGCGCAGCGGCCAGATGAGCATGGCGATGTAGACGTTGAACATCACCAGCGTGCCCAGGCTGAGGTTGCCGGCCAGCACCTGGTGGCCGCCGTAAGCGAGCACGGCGATGAGCCCCAGGTTGGGCAGCAGCTCGAGCCCGGGCAGGAACACGGCCCGGGTGCGGGCGGCGGCCATCGACTCGTCGTAGACGTCCCCGGCCTCGGCGCCGAGTCGCCCGGCCTGGACCCGCTCGGCGCCCAGGCCCTTGATGACCCGCACGCCGGCCACCGACTCCTCCACCACCGCGGCCAGCTCGGCCGACTCGCGCTGGATGCCCATGACGCTGGGGAACAGGCGGCGGGAGAACCGGGTGGCCAGCACGTTGAGGAAGGGCAGCGACCCCAGCGCCAGCAGCGTCAGCACCGGGTCGATGACGGCGAGGATCACCGTCACCGACAGCACGGTCACCGCGTTGGAGATGGTCAGCGGGATCATCACCACGAAGGCCTGGACCTGCTGGAGGTCGGTGTTGGCCCGGCTCATGAGCTGGCCGGTCTGCGCCTGGTCGTGGAAGGAGAAGTGGAGGCGCTGGAGGTGGGCGAACAGCCGGTCGCGCAGGTCGGCCTCGACCCAGCGGGCCTCGCGGAAGGCGAACCACCGGCGCAGGCCGGTGAAGGTGGCCGAGGCGACGGCCACGCACCCGAGGATCAGCGCCCAGCGCCGCAGCGCCCCGGCGTCGTCGGCGATGATGCCCTGGTCGACGGCGTTGCGGACCAGCAGGCCGGTGCTCACCTTGGCGGCCGTCCACGCCAGGCCGACGGCGACGCCGACCGCGATGCCCCGGCGGCGCTCGCGGATGAGCTGGAGGATCAGCCGCCAGCCCCGGCGGCTGAACGTGCGCTCGGCGAGGTCGTCGGCGAGATCACCCCCTGTGTATGCCCCGCCCTCCTGGGTGGTGGATTTCTCGTCCTGGTCGTCCTGCCGCGCGATCTGGACCATCGTCCCCCTCGACCTTGACCCCGCGGTCAAGGCTAGCGGCCGGCCCCGTCGATCCCCCAACGGGAATCGGGAGGATCAGCGGGCCGCGCGGCCCGCCGTCGCGCCGCCACGAGGAGCGACGGGGATCAGCCGAGAAGGGCGGGGGCCAGCTCCCGCCAGTCCTCCACCGGCAGCCGGGTGACGTCGTCGTCGAGCACCTGCAGGCAGACGTGGTCGGCGCCCGCCTCGCGCTGGGCCGCCACCCGGGCGGCGACCGCGTCGACGTCGCCCCACGCCACCAGGGCGTCGACCAGGCGGTCGCTGCCCCCGTCGAGCAGGTCGTCGTCGCCCCACCCCAGCCGGCGCAGGTTGTTCACGTAGTTGGGCAGCGTGAGGTAGATCGCCATGTGCTTGCGGGCCGCCGACCGGGCCACGGCCGCGTCGGTGGTGAGCACGACCGCCTGCTCGACCATGAGCATCGGCCCCGACCCCAGGACCTCGCGGGCCACCGGCGTGTGCTCGACCGGCACGAAGTAGGTGAGCGCCCCCCATGACCTCTCGGCCGCCAGGGCCAGCATCCTCGGGCCCAGCGCCGCCAGCACGCGGGGCGGGTCCTCGGGCGGCGCCGGCGAGACGGTGAAGGCGTTGTCGATGCCGTCCAGGTAGCCCTTCATCCGGCTCAGCGGCTTGGTCCAGTCCAGGCCCAGGATGCCCTCGACCATGGGGGCGTGGCTGACCCCCAGCCCCAGCAGGAACCGGCCGCCCGAGTCGTCGGCCAGCAGGCGCTGGGCGGCGGCCGCCACCCCGGGGGCCCGGTTGAAGATGTTGGCCACGCCCGTGGCCACCACCATCCGCTCGGTGGCGTCGAGCAGCACGGCGGCGTGGGACACGACCTCGCGTCCCACCGCCTCGTGGATCCACAGCGTGCCGTAGCCCAGCTCCTCGATCTCGGCCGCCGCCTCCCGGGCCCGGGCGGCCGGGACGAGGTCGAGCTGCGCGGTCCAGATGCCGACGCGTCCCACGTCCATACGCGGCGACGCTACCGTGACCCCCGGATGGAGCCGCTCCTCGCCCCTGCGTCCGGCCCGGCGACCGCCGCCGCCCGCGGGCGCCTGTCGCGGGTCGCGACCCTGGTGGCGGGCACCGGCGTCCTCGGCTACCTGGCGGCCGTCGACCCGGCCCGGGGCGGCGCCTACCCGCTGTGCCCCAGCCGGCTGCTGTTCCACGTCGACTGCCCGGCCTGCGGCGGGTTGCGGGGCACCCACGATCTGCTCCACGGCCACCTCGGCCAGGCCCTCGACCACAACCTGCTGCTGCCCGGCTACCTGGCGGTGCTGGCCGTGGCCATCGGGCTGTGGATGCTCCCCCTGGTGGGCCGGCCGGCCCGGGTGCTCCGGGCGCCGCGGTGGCTGGCCGTCGCGGCGCTGGCCGTCGTGGTGGTGTTCACCGTGGCCCGCAACCTGCCGGTGTCCGGGCTGTCGTACCTCGGCTCCGGCGCGGGCTGAGGGCCGCCCCAGCACCCGCAGCGAGCCGGCGATCAGGGGCCCCGCCGCCAGGGCGAAGCCCGCGGTGCCGAGCCCGAGCGCGCCGCCCAGCACCCAGCCGACCGTCAGGGTGGTGGCCGCGATGACTAGCGGGCGCTCGCGGAAGTCACGTGGATGTATCGCCGAGCCAGATTTGTCGCTGGCGAGGACGCAGGAGGAAGGCGCAGCCAGCGGCTGCGACGACGAGGACGACGTCCAGCGGCGAATCTGGCCGGCGAGACGCAACGATGACTTTCGCGAGGGTCCACTAGCCGGGCCGCCACCAGCGGCACCGACCGGTCGGTGGCCACCAGCATGACCATCTCCAGCGGCCCCACCCCGATGTCCGCCCTCACGATCAGCGCCACGCCGAGGCAGACCACCGGCACCCCGGCCCCGTAGAGCGCGAGGCGGCCGGCCAGGGCGTCGGGGGCGCCGAAGGTGGCCAGCGCGGCGTCGACCGCCCCGGCCACCGCCACCAGCAGCACCAGGTTGCCCCAGCCGGGGAGCCGGCCGAACGGGGCGCACGCCAGGTAGACGGCGATGCTCAGCGCCGCGCCGGCCACCCCCACCGTGACGTCGGCGCGGTCGGCGACGGCAGTGGTGAGCACGTCCCACGGCGTGACGCCCAGGTCGGCGGCGATCATGGCGGCCGCCCCCACCCCGATCAGCACCCCGCCGGCGAGCGCCAGGCCGAGCGTGCCGGCCCGGACCGGCCGGCCCCGGTGACG
>DASXRH010000560.1:0-3323 GCA_036506715.1 Acidimicrobiales bacterium | reverse complement strand
AGATGGCGGCGGTCAGGCCGGCCGGCCCGGATCCGATGATGATGACGTTGCGCTTGTCGCTCACGATGGATGCTCGTTCTCGTCGGGGTGACTGTCTCGGGCCCGTTCCCGGACCGCCCCGTGCAACGCCGTCGGGACTAGGCCTCTTCCCGCCCGGGGCGCCGCCGGGTCCACAGGATCAGGCCCCCGATGACGCACGGGAGCCCGAGCACGAGGTACGTGGCCCACATGTGGTCTTCGCCGAACCAGGCGTCGGGCAGGTAGTTGTCGATGATCCGCACCAGGCCGATGATCAACATGAACAGCGCGGCGACGCCCACGATCGTGGCGAACGCGCCGTAGACAACGCCCCGGGAGACGGTGATGGCGGGGCCGGTGGTCTTGTCGCGGACCGTGCCGACGACCCGCTCGATGGTGTCGGCGGCCTGGGCCGGCCAGTCGCCGCCGGCGTCGGGCGCACTCCCGACGGGGAGGCCGTCCGTGCGCACGGAGGATGTGGCGTTCGCCATGGCCACCCAGCCTAGTTCCGCCGCCCCCTGCCCCCGCCGACCCCAGCCGAGCGCCGGCGCGGTCAGCCCAGGGGCCGGTCGGCGATGACGGCGCAGGTGGCGTCGACCACGACCAGCCGGTCCTTGCCCCCGGTCGTGACCAGCCACACATCGACGGGGGCGCCGTCGAGCCGGGCCGTGCCGTGGACCCGGACGGCGTCGACACCGGTGACCGTGGCGGGGATGTCGCCGCAGCCCGCCGGCGCGATGCGGGAGGAGTTGGCGTCGCCCCCGGCAGCGGCCTCCGGTGCCAGCTGGTCGAGGGCCGCCGGCGGCACGAGGGCGAGGACCCGGTCGGCGAGGGCGTCGGCGCTGGGGTAGTCGCCGATGTCGCCGAGCTCGCCGCCGGGGGCGGTCGGGGCGGTGGTGGAGCTGAGGGTCTCGCCCCCGCTGGACTTGGGGGCGGCCTCGGCGCTGCCGGCACCCGAGTCCTGGGCCGAATCCTCGGACGCCGCGGTGGACTGTTCTGCGTCCTGGTGGCGGCTGCCGAGGGCGGCCAGGCCGACCACCCCGGCCAGCACGGCGACCAGCGCCGCCGCGCCGAGCCACGCCGGGACCCGCCGGGGCGCCTTGCTCCGGGAGCGGCCGGGGGGTTGGGCAGCAGGGGAGGGGCCGGGGGGCAGGGCGGGTTCGCCTGTGCCCTTGGCGGCCCACGGGGCCGGCGACGGGGACGGGGTCTGGCCGGAGCCGGGGGCCTGGCCGGGGTGGGCAGGTTGGCCGGGGTGGGCACCCGGGCTTGGCGCGGGGCGGGCGCCAGCCGGTATCGCCGGCGTCCGTCGTTCGGGCTCTGCGGGGTGCGGATGGAGGGGGGTGACCGTGGCGCCCGGGGTGTCCTCGTCGTACGCCGCGAGAGCGGCCGCGATCGCGGTGTCGATGGTGCCCGGCGGTGGTGGGGGCACGTCCCGGAGGCGGGCGCGGGCGGCGGCCAGCTCGGCGACCCGGGCCGCCACCGCCGGGTCGCGACGGGCGGACTCGGCCTCGGCCGGCGGGAGGTCGCCGTCGAGGAGGGCCGAGGCCAGCTCGTCGGGCGAGCGGGGCGAGCGGGGAGCGCGGGGGTCGTCGGTCATGGGCTCGTCGTTGGACGATCGGCGGGGGCGGCCGGGTTCCCGAGCAGGTCGGCCAGCTGGGCCCGGCCCCGGGCGATGCGGGAGCGGACCGTGCCCGGCGGGATGTCGAGGACCCGGGCGATCTCCGCGTAGTCGAGGTCGCACAGGTCGCGCAGCACCACCGCCGCCCGGAACTCCTCCGGGAGGCGGGCCAGCGCGGCGTCGATGGCGAGCCGATCGGCCACCAGCTCGATCTCGGCGCCGGCGTCGGCGGCGACGAAGCCCGTCGCCGGAGCGCGGCCGGCGAGGGCGCCGGTGGTGGGGTTCGCCAGGAACAGCGAGTCCACGTCGCCCGGCAGCGGACGGCGGCCCCGCCGGCGCAGCTCGTCGAGGCACGCGTTCGTCGCCACCCGGTACGCCCAGGTGGTGAACGCGGCGGTGCCGTCGTAGCGCCGGATGCCCCGGGCGATCGCGATCAGCGCCTCCTGCAGCGCGTCGCGACCGTCGGCGTCGTTGCCCGCCAGGCGCCGGCACAGCCGCCACCACCGGTCCTGGTGCCGGCGGAGCAGGGCGTCGAGCGCGCCCCGGTCGCCCGCCTGGGCGGCGGCGACGAGCGTGCGGTCGTCGGGCGGTTCGGGGGCGGCGGGCGCGATGGCAGAACAGTAGGTCAGCGCTCGAGGCGCACTTCCTGCACCACGACCTGGCGGTCGTCGCCCGCCCGGGTGAACCACAGCAGCACGGCCCGGCCGCTGCGGTCGAGGTTGATCCGCACGGTGCCGCTGCCGCCGTCGTCGACCGTGGCCGCCGGGTCGCCCCATCCCTCCAGCGAGTCGGCCGCGGCGTCGGCCACGTACACCTCGGCCTGCCACCCGTCGGACGGGGTGTCGACCTCGAGCGCCCCCAGGTCGGCATCGTCGTCGAGCTCGACGATGAGGCCCACGCCCGACTTGAGGCCGCCCCACTCGGGGGTGCCGTAGCTCTCGGACTCCCACGTCGTCGACCCGTCGCCGTCGCTGGCGTTGGGGGCTTCGTCGTGGTGCTCGGCGCCGTCGCCCTCGGGGTCGAAGTCGACGGTGCGGGCGATGGGGATCGCGGTGTCAGGGGTGGTGTCGGCGCTGGCCCCGTCGGGTGTCTCGTCGCCGAACAGGTTGGAGCTCGACCCCTTGATGAGCAGGCCGGCCACCCCGAGCGCAACGGCCACGATCACGACCACCAACGTCGGCACCAGCCAGCGGCGCTCGCTCTCGGCGAAGCGGACCGGCGACCCCCCGGCCGGGGTGCCCAGGGGAGCGGTGCCCGGGCGCCGGGGCCCGGGCGGCGGGGGCGGCGGCAGCGGCGGGGCGACCCGCGACTCGGACACCGTGGCGTCGGCCCCGGCGGGGCCGTCCTCGGCGCCGGCGCCGAGGAGCGCGGCCCGGGCGTCGGTGGCGGTGGCGAAGCGGTTGTCGGGGTTGCGGGCGAGGAGGCGCATCGTGATGGCCTCGAGCTCGCGGGGTACGCCGGCCTTGACCAGTCGGGGGCGGGCCGGGTCGCTGTGCAGGCGGGCCAGGGCCGTGGCCGACGAGCTGTCGCCCTCGAACGGCACCCGGCCGCACAGCATCTCGTAGAGCACCACGCCCAAGCTGTAGATGTCGCTGCCGCCATCAATGCGGTGCCCCTCGCCACGCAACAGCTCAGGAGACATGTAGGGGTAGGTGCCGGCCAGGCGGCCCTGTTCTCTTTCCAAGTC
>DASXRH010000559.1:0-6987 GCA_036506715.1 Acidimicrobiales bacterium | reverse complement strand
CGCCGAGCTTGCGGTGGTCGCGCTTGGCCGCCTCCTCCAGGCGGTGGAGGTGGGCGTCGAGCGCCGCCTCGGAGTCCCACGCCGTGCCGTAGATGCGCTGGAGCTGGGGGTTGTGCTCGTCGCCCCGCCAGTAGGCGCCGGCCACCCACAGCAGCTTGAAGTGGCCGAGGTGGCGGCCCGTGTGCTCGACATGGGGCCCGCGGCACAGGTCGATGAATCCCGGGCGGCCGGCGAAGGGCGGGTGCTCCTTGGGCTTGGCCGGCGGGTTCTCGTAGGTGCGGACCTCACCGCGGGCGCCGGTGCCGGACATGGGGTCGGTCGAGGCGTCGTCGATGATCTGCAGTTTGAAGCGGTGCCCGGCGAAGACGGCCCGGGCGTCGGTGGCCGGGATCTCGTCGCGCAGGAACGGCTGGTGCTCGTCGATGATCTCGCGCATGCGGGCGTCGATGCGATCGAGGTCGTCGGGCGTGAAGGTGGCCCCGTCCGGCAGGTCGAAGTCGTAGTAGAAGCCGTCCTCGACCGGCGGGCCGATGCCGAAGGTGGCGTCGGGGAACAGGTCGAGCACCGCCTGGGCCAGCACGTGGGCGGTCGAGTGGCGGATCGTGTACAGGCCCTGCTCGCTGTCGGCGGTGACGATGGCCACGCGGTCGCCGTCGGCCAGCTCGGTCGCCAGGTCGCGCTCCTCGCCGTTGATCTCGGCGATCACCGCCGCCTTGGCCAGCCGGGAGCCGATGCTCTGCGCCAGGCCGAGCGCAGTCGTGCCGGACGGGAGCGAACGTTGCGATCCGTCGGGCAGGGTGATGTCGATCTCGGCCATGGATGCCGAGGTTACCGAGCGGCGCCGACCGCTCCCGCATGCGTTGCCGCCCGCTCGGCGTGCCGCTGGTGACCGGTCTCGCCCACCACGGCCACGGGCTGGGCGGGCAGGGCGTCGGGGGTGCGGGTGGCGTACTCGTCGACGTACTCCTGGCCCGTGAGGGCTCGGATCTCGAACATCAGCTCGTCGGTCAGCTCCCGCAGCAGAAGCCTGTCGTCACCCGGCATCCCGCGGCGGGCCGGGTCGATGGGCCGCCCGATGCGGATCTCGGACGGGCGGAAGGGCCGGGGCGCCCGGGCCCCCGGCGGCTGGATCTCGCGGGTGCCCACGATGCCCACCGGTACCAGCGGCGCCCCCGTGCGCAGCGCCAGCCGGGCGGGGCCGGTGTGGCCCTTGTGCAGCTTGCCGTCCCGGCTGCGGGTGCCCTCGGGGTAGATGCCGAACAGCTCGCCCCGCGCGAGCACGCCGGCGGCCGCGTCGAGCGCCCGGGTGCTGGCGTCGCCCCCTCGCCGGTCGATGGGGATCATGCCCAGCGCCGGGAACAGGTGCTTGGTCTTCCAGTCGTCGAGGTACTCGGCCTTGCCCACGAACGTGATGCGCCGGGGCAGCACCGAAGGCAGCAGGAACGAGTCGATGACCGAGGTGTGGTTGGGGCAGATGATGGCCGGGCCGTTGTCGGGGATGTTCCTGGCCCCCCGCACGTAGGTGCGCCAGCCGATCCGGAACACGGGGACCATGAGGGCGCGGGCCACCGGGTAGAGCTTGCCGTACTCGCGCTCGTCGCCTCCCGGCCCAGGCATCGGTTCGAGCCTACGCCGCCCAGGCCGCCGGCCGCGGGTCCGGCGGTCGCTCAGGGGCGCGCCAGCGGCCGGGCCAGGTCCACGCCCACCAGGGCCGCGGCCTGGGCCACGCCCTTGCCGACGCCCGCCGCCTCGTCGATCGCGGCCAGTGCCGCCGGGGTGTCGAGGTCGTCGTCGAGGGCCGCCCGCACGGCGTCGAGGGCGGAGTCGCCGCCGTCGAGGTCGGCCGCCTGCCACCGCGCCAGCCGCTCGGCGGCCTCGGGCATGACGTCTCCGTCCCAGTCCCAGGGGAACCGGTAGTGGTTGGCGATGACCGCCAGCCGCACGACCCGGGGGTCCCACAGCTTGCGCAGCTCGGACACGAACACGAGGTTGCCGAGCGACTTGGACATCTTCTCGCCGTCCATCCGCACCATGGCCTGGTGCATCCAGTGGCGGACGAAGGGCTCGCCCGTGGCCGCCTCGGACTGGGCGGCCTCGCACTCGTGGTGGGGGAAGATGAGGTCGGAGCCGCCGCCGTGGAGGTCGATGGTGGTGCCGAGCTCCCGCAGCGCCAGGGCCGAGCACTCGATGTGCCAGCCGGGGCGGCCGGGGCCCCACAGCGACTCCCAGGCCGGCTCGCCCTCGGCCGAGGGCTGCCACAGCACGAAGTCCAGCGGGTCGCTCTTGTGGGGGTCGTTCACGTTGCCGCCCCGCTCGGCCGCCAGCCGCAGCATCTCGGCGCGGTCGAGGTGGCTGACCTGGCCGAAGCGCTCGAAGCGGGACACGTCGAAGTAGACGCCCCCGCCCGCCTGGTAGGCGTAGCCCCGGTCGAGCACCATGCCGATGAAGCCCCGGATGTCGGGGATGGCCGAGGTGGCCCGGGGCTCGCTCCACGCCGGCAGCAGGTCGAGCGCCCGCATGTCGTCGTCGAAGCGGGCGGTCTCGGCGGCGGCCAGGTCGAGGTAGTGGACCCCGAGCTCGCGGGCGCGGCGCAGGATGTCGTCGTCGACGTCGGTGACGTTGCGCACGGCCCGGGTGTCGTGGCCCCGGTCGCGCAGCCGCCGCTGGAGCACGTCGTAGGTCAGGTAGACGGCGGCGTGGCCGATGTGGGTGGCGTCGTACGGCGTGATGCCGCACGTGTACATGGTGACGATGGGCCCGGGGGTGAACGGGACGACCTCGCCACGAGCGGTGTCGTAGAGCCGCATCGGCTCCTGCTCGTGGGGGTCGGCGGCGCTCACGCGGTGGGCTCGGTCGCCGCCGGCCGCTCGGCCGAGCCGTTGGGCTTGCCCTTGGAGGCCCTGGCGCCGTCGGCGCCCTCGGCGGGGGCGGACGCCACCATGGGCACCGCGCCGGCGGGGATGCCGGTCAGCTTGAGCGCCACCCGGGTCTTGTAGTGCAGGTTGAGCTGGAGCAGCACGGCGGTGAACGATTCGATGGGCGTCGCCATGGCCAGCTCGCCGGCGTTCAGCGGCCGCATGTTGGGGATCTTGGCCACGATCTCGCTCGTGACCTCGACCGCCTGGGCGTGGTCGGAGCAGATGAGCACGTCGCTCTCGATCGGCTCGCGCAGGTCGCCCAGCTCCTTGGCCGGCACGTGGTGGAAGGCGGCGGCCACCATGCACTGGGGCACGGCCGCCTGGACGCTGGCGGCCACCGAGCCCCGGGGCGGCACCAGCGGCTGGAACTCCTTGCCGAGCTTGACCAGCGCGTTGGCCATGGACACCACGACCTTGCCCCGCAGCTGGTCCTCGACCGACACCGCGGTCTGGGTGGCGCCGTCCCAGGGAGTGGCGATGACCACCACGTCGGTGTCGGCGGCCCCGGCGTTCTCCGCGGCCCCGATGGTGAGGCGCCGGTCGGGCCAGTGCTCGAGCAGCGTGTCCACGACCTCCATGGCCCGGTACTTGGAGCGCGAGCCCACCACGACGTCGAAGCCCACCGAGGCCAGGCGGGCGGCGAGCGCCCTGCCTGCGGGGCCTGTTCCACCCAGGATGCCGATGCGCACGGCGACAACCTAGCGGCGGGCGACCGGCACGGGCCCAACCCGCACCGGTCGCCTTACCGCTGGTAACCCGCATCCGCGGGTCATGGAGCCGGTATGCGGCGTTCCCCAGTGGATCTCGGGCGGCCGTATCAGCAGGCCGCGGCGGCCAGGGGGTACGAGTTGGCCGCGGCGCCACCGCCCGGGTGGTACTCGAAGTGGAGGTGGGGCGTGCCGTCGGCGTTGCCCGAGTCGCCCACGTAGCCGATGACGGTGCCGGCCTCGACCCAGCCGTCGGCGGCGTAGCCCGACAGGTGCATGCCGATGTACTCGTCGCCGTCGTCGCCGTGGAGGAACCAGGTGAGCCCGCCGCCCGAGATGGTGCGCTGCTCGACGGTGCCGCTCACGGGGGCGACGGTGGGCGTGCCGTAGTCGGCCATCATGTCGGTCCCCTGGTGGGTGTGACCGGCGCGGGCGGCGCCCCAGCTGTCGGTGAAGTCGGTCGGACCGGCCACCGGGCACACGATGCCGCCGCCGCTCGACACCTCGGGCTCCGGCTCGGGCTCGGGCGGGGCGGTGGTCGTCGTGGGGGGTGGCGGCGGGGGCGGCGGTGCGGTGGTCGGCGGCGGTGGCGGGGCCGTCGTCGGGGTGGTGACCGCGGGCGGACGCTGGCCTGCCCGGGGCGTGTCGACCGCCCGGGTGGACGAGATCAGCGACGCGCGGGACAGCTGGGTGCCCGTGCCGTCGCCCCCCGCCCGGCTCCGGGCATCGGCCAGACCGACCGTGGTGACGACCACGACGAGGCTGCCAGCTATGAGCGTCGGTAACTGAAGTTGTCGGCGCATGGGTCGAGGACCCTACGAGACCGTTACGAAGATTGCTATTCCGTGACGAACTCATCTACATCGTAAGGGTGAGGTGGGCGCGGACCCCGGCGGCGCCTAGCGTCGCCCGCCGTGACCACCCTCGCGCCGTCCGCACCGTCGCCGGCGCCCGCGTTGCGCCTGGTCGACGTGTCGGTGGCCCGCGACGGCCGGCGCATCCTCGACGGCGTCGACTGGACCGTGGAGCCGGGCCAGCGATGGGTGGTCCTCGGGCCCAACGGCTCGGGCAAGACCACCCTGCTGCGGGTTGCCTCGCTCTACCTCCACCCCACCACCGGGCTCGTCGAGGTGCTCGGCGAGCGGCTCGGCCGGGTCGACGTCCGCCGCCACCGCACCCGCATCGGCCTCGTCAGCCCCGCGCTGGCCGACCTGCTGCGCCCCGACGTGGCCGCCGTCGACGTGGTCATGGCCGCCCGGGAGGCGGCGCTGGAGACCTGGTGGCACCGCTACGGGCCCGCCGACCGGGCCACCGCCATGGCCCTGCTCGACCGCACCGGCACCGCGGCGCTGGCCGAGCGGGCCTTCGGCACGCTGTCGTCGGGCGAGCGCCAGCGGGTGCTGCTGGCCCGCTCGCTGTGGGCCGAGCCCGGACTGGTGCTGCTGGACGAGCCCACCGCGGGGCTCGACCTCGGCGCCCGAGAGGACCTCGTGGCCCGGCTGTCCGCCCTGGCCGGCGACCCGGGGACGCCCCCGACCGTGCTGGTCACCCACCACGTGGAGGAGATCCCCGCCGGCTTCACCCACGCCCTCCTGCTGGCCGGCGGCCGGGTGGCGGGCTGCGGGCCGATCGACGCCGTGATCACGGCCGGGGCGCTGTCGGCGGTGTTCGGCCTGCCGCTCGACCTCGACCACCGCGGCGGCCGGTTCGCGGCCCGGGCCCGTTAGATCGGGTGCGGTGGCACTAGGCGCCGTCGGCGGTCCTGCCGACGAGGGCGAGCAGCCGCGGCTTGGACCGGCGGATCTCCTCGGCCAGCAGTCGCTCCACCAGCGGGCCGACGAGGCTGCCGCCGTAGTGGAGGTGCATCGCCAGCCGGCTGCCGCCGTCGACGGCCGCGACCTCGGCCGACAGCACCCATCCGGCATGCTGGCGGCCGTCGTGCTCCATCCGCTCGAACCGGACCCGGGTGGGCTCGTCGTGCACGGTGCGCACCATGCGCAGCCGCTTCGTCCGGGCGAAGGGCCCGAGTCGCCCGCGCAGGTCGACCGACCACGCCGGCCCCGGGTCCCCGTCGTGCGCGGCCACGGCCTCGGCCCGGGGCACGATGTCGAGCCAGCGCGGGTAGCTGCCCAGGTCCTCCACCCACCGGTACAGCTCGTCGGGCGGGCAGGGGGCCACGAGGTCGGCCGTCACGTCCACGGCGGCGATGGTGACAGGTGCGCCCGGCCCTCACCAACCAGGGTCCGCCGGCGCCGCGCCCGGCGGGGCGGTCATCCCACCGGGCCGGGCTGGATGGCCAGCAGCACCCCGCCCTGCAGCTCGACGGTGGCCCGGTCGGCGGCCATCTCGTTGCTGACCCCCCGGGTGGTGCCGGCGGGCAGGTCCTCGCCGGCCAGCGGGTAGCGCAGCCCGGTCGTCGTCACCCCCCGGGCCGGGCCGTGGGCGGGCACCAGGCTGACCAGCGTGCCCGGCTGACCGGAGAGCGTCGCCGGCGCTCCGGGGCGGACCACCCAGAGGCGGGCGGCGCCGATCCAGGCCTCGACCGGCACCGCCGCCAGCCGGGGCGTCGCCAGCGACAACGCGACGGCCAGGGCGTGGTCGAACCGGTCGCCGGCGCCGGTCACCACCACCACCCGGCCGGGCCGGCGGGCGAGCGCGGCGTCGAGCGCCAGGTCGAGGTCGGTGGCGTCCTTGGCCGCGGGGTGGCGCTCGACCGGCGTGCCCGCCGCCTCGGCGACGGCCAGCGCGTCGGCGTCCACCGAGTCCATGTCCCCAACGACCAGGTCGACGGCCAGGCCCAGCCGGCGGGCGCCGTCGAGGCCGGAGTCGGCGGCGATCACCACCGGGTCCCGGCCGAGCGGGCCGAGGTCGGCGGCGGCGACCGCGGGCGGTCCCCCACCCCCCACGACCACGGCCACGGGCCCGGCGCTGGCGGCCATGGGCGGCCGGGTGCCGGCCCGACCCGCCTCAGCCCGCCGGCCGGGTGCCGTCACGCCGCCCGGCGGCCACCAGCACCTCGATCGACTGCTCCCACAGGCGCTCGATGCCGCCCAGGGTGAACTCGGTGAGCAGGTCGATGAGGGCGTCTCGGTCCCAGTCGCCGTCGTCCGACTCGCGCCGGGCCAGCCCCTCGGCCATGCGGAAGAACATGAGGGCCATCAGCTCGGCGGCGTCGCCGATGTCCACGCCGAGATCCGCCCAACGGGTCCGGGTGAACGAGGTGATCTCGTGCAGCACCTTGCGCCGCACCTCGCGGGCGGTGGCGGTCGCCCCGTCGCCGTCGGCCTCGGCGTTGAGCAGGACGGTGACGGCGGCCCGGTCGGAGGCGAACAGGTCGAACACCGCCGCGAAGTTGTGCCGCA
>DASXRH010000558.1:0-1577 GCA_036506715.1 Acidimicrobiales bacterium | reverse complement strand
TGACCCAACTCGTGGAACAGCACCGACACGAACACGATGACCACGAACGCGAACACCATCCACAACGGTTCGATGCGGATGCCGAAGAGCGCGGCGACGATGATGAAGAACGGCTCGACCCGGATGGGGATGCCGAACAGCCGGAAGTGCGCCCTCACGGCATGGCAGCGTAGGCGCGGCAGGGCCCGCCCTGGTCAAACCGCTGGTGGGCGCTGGCTTAGAGTCGCGACCGGCCCGCCCTTACCATGCCGGGGCGATGACCCGGTTCTCGATGCCCGCCACGCTGCCCGAGGGCGACGAGAAGGTCACGGCCGTGCGGGGGATGTTCGACGCCATCGCCCCCCGCTACGACCTGGTCAACCGGATCATGACCTTCCGCATGGACGTCCGCTGGCGGCGGCTGGCGGTGCGGTCCCTCGCGCTGCGGCCCGGGTCCCGGGTGCTCGACCTGGCCTGCGGCACCGGCGATCTGTGCCGCGAGCTGGCGGCCGCCGACCTGGTGCCCGTGGGGGTCGACCTCTCGTTCGGGATGCTGGCCGCCGCCCGCACCAGCGCCCCGCTGGTCCAGGCCGACGCCCTGCGGCTGCCGGTCCCGGCCGGGTCCGTCGACGGCGTGACCTGCGGGTTCGCGCTGCGCAACCTGGTGGCGCTCGAACCTTTCCTGGCCGAGCTGGCCCGGGCTTTGCGCCCCGGCGGCCGCATCGCCCTGCTGGAGGTGGCCACGCCGCCCGGCAGGCTGCTGCGCTGGGGCCACGGCGTGTACTTCGGCAAGGTGGTGCCGCTGATCGGCGGGATGATCTCCGACCCCGCCGCCTACCGCTACCTGCCCCGGTCGGTGGCCTACCTGCCCGAGCCCGGCGCCCTGGTGGCCCTGATATCCGCCGCCGGGTTCGCCGACGTCGAGCGCCGGCTGCTGTCGGGCGGGGTGGCCCAGCTGCTGACGGGGACCCGCCGGCCGTGACGCTGGTCGCCCGCACCCGCCGGCTCGACGCCGACGTCGACCTGTTCGACGTGGCCGGCGACGACGGCTGCGTGTTCGAGAAGGGCCGGGCCGGCGTCGCCGGCCGGGGCTGCGCCCTGCGCATCGAGTGGCCGGGCGGCGACGCCCCCGCCGCCGCCCTGGCGGTGGCCGCCGCCCTCGGCGCCGTGGGCGCCGACGACGCGGTGGGCGTGCCGGGCACAGGGGCCGTGGCCTTCGGGGCGCTGCCGTTCGTGCCCGGCGGGGCGGCGAGCTTCGTGGTGCCCGAGCTGATCGTGGGCCGGGCCGAGGACGGCACCCGCTGGGTCACCACCGTGTCCGACGACGCCGACCCGGCGCCCGTGGACCTGCTCGCCCCCCGGACGGCGCCCACCCAGCCCCGCACCTACACGGTGGCCGCCGGCCGGCCGCCCGAGGACTGGTGCGACCTCGTCGGGAGGGCCACCAAGGCCATGGTGGGCGGCGCGTTCGCCAAGGTCGTGCTGGCGAGGCTGGTCGAGGTGACCGCCGATCGCCCTCTCGACCGCCGGGCGGTCCTCGACCGGCTGCGAGCCTCCTACCCGGGCTGCCACCTGGTGGGCGTCGGCGGGTTCGTGGC
>DASXRH010000557.1:0-3884 GCA_036506715.1 Acidimicrobiales bacterium | reverse complement strand
GCCCGGCGGTCACGCCCGACCCGCCCACCCGTGGACCAGCTCGACGAGCCGCTCCAGCACCTGGGGGTTGGTCTCGGGCAGCACGCCGTGGCCCAGGTTGAACACGTGGCCCGGCTGCCCGCCGTTGCGGACCAGCACATCGGTGGCGGCCTCGGCCACCGCGGGCCAGGGGGCCAGGCACACGGCCGGATCGAGGTTGCCCTGCACCGCGACGTCGGGGCCGAGCCGCCGGCGGGCCTCGTCGATCGGCACCCGCCAGTCCACGCCCACCACCGTCGCCCCCGCCTTGGCCAGCAGCGGCAGCAGCTCACCGGTGGTCACCCCGAAGTGGATGCGGGGGACCCCGAGGTCGGCGACGCCGGCGAACACCTTGGCGCTGGCCGGCATGACGTGGCGCTCGTACATGTCGGGGCTGAGCGTGCCCGCCCAGCTGTCGAACAGCTGCACCGCCGACGCCCCCGCCAGCACCTGGGCCCGCAGCGCGGCCACGGCGATGTCGGCCAGCCGGTCGAGCAGCCGGGCCCACAGGTCGGGCTCGGACAGCATGAGCGCCTTGGTGCGGCCGAGAGTGCGGGACGGCCCGCCCTCCACCAGGTAGCTGGCCACGGTGAACGGCGCCCCCGCGAACCCGATCAGCGGAACGTCGCCCAGCTCGCCGACCAGGTTGCGGACCGTCTGCTGCACGTACGGGCAGTCGACCTCGGGGTCGAGGGGGCGCAGCCGGTCGAGGTCGGCCGCCGACCGGAACGGCCGGTCGACCACCGGGCCCACCCCGGCCTCGATCTCGACCCCGAAGCCGATGGCGCCCACCGGCACCACGATGTCGCTGTAGAGGATCGCGGCGTCGACCCCGTAGCGCCGCACCGGCTGGAGCGTGATCTCGGTGGCCAGATCGGGGTCGCGCACCGCGTCGAGGATGCTGCCCCCACCCCCTCTGAGCAGGCGATACTCGGGCAACGAGCGGCCCGCCTGGCGCATGAACCACACCGGGGTGCGGGGGGCGCGCCGGTTCGCGCACGCCAGGAGGAAGGGTGCGTCGGTGGGCGGTGCCATCGGGCGGC
This sequence comes from Acidimicrobiales bacterium, assembly GCA_036506715.1. GTDB lineage: Bacteria > Actinomycetota > Acidimicrobiia > Acidimicrobiales > VFJN01 > ZC4RG19. The sequence goes on along the minus strand of DASXRH010000557.1, from coordinate 2,823 downwards.
CACGCTATCCCCCGACCCGCGACCCCCATGCCTGCGGGCCCAGGTGGGGGGATCACCCCCGTCGACACCGGGTCCCCGGCGTTGGAGGATGTCGGCATGCGGCCCCACGACGACGACGACCCGGCAGCGGGCACCGCGGACGAGTCGCTGGCCGACGGCCTCGGACCGACCCGCGAGGAGGGTGGGTTCTCCACCAGCACCGACCCCTACGGCGACTCGTACGACGACGGGGGCTACGGCGACACCTACGACGAGGACGACGACGACCTCGGCGAGGACGACGGCGTCGGCGACACCTACGGCACCGACAGCTCCTATGGCGACGGGTCCGACGACCCCGACGACACCGAGGTCGACGACGGCCCGATCACCGACGACACCGACGACTCGGTGCTGGTCCCCGACGAGCCCGGGGCCGGCGACGACTTCGCCGAGACGGCCCATGCCGGCTCGCCGTTCGAGGGCATCGGCTTCCTGCTCGATGAGATCGGCGACGCCCTGTTCGGGGGCGACGAGGACGACGTCGTGGCGAACTCGCCGTTCGACACCGACCCGGCCGACGCCCTCTCCGACTCCGACCTCGACCTCACCGGCGACGGCGTGGTCGACCGGGCCGACCTCCACGAGGCCCGCTCCGTGTTCGACTTCCGGGTCGACGGTGACCACCATCACGGCCACGACGAGGGTGTCGTCGACATCTGAGGGTCAGGTTGCGGGTAGCATGGTCCGTTCCTCGACCAGCGGAGGAGCGATTGGCCACTCACCCCGACCTGGCCGCCGAGCAGGCGTACATCGACCGGGCGTACGACGCCCTGGAGCGCGCACGCCAGTCGGCCAGCCGGCTGCGGTCGATGGTCGAGGTGGGCCGGGGCGGGACCGAGCAGGCCCGCTGGGAACGGGAGATGATCGAGGAGAACATCGCCGCCCGGCTGGCCTACCTGAACCTCGGTGACGCCAGCCTCGTCTTCGGGCGCATCGACCACGCCCGGTCCGAGGGCGGCGACAGCTTCTACATCGGGCGCATCGCCGTGGCCGACGAGACCCAGGAGCCCCTGGTCGTCGACTGGCGGGCGCCGGTGGCCGAGCCGTTCTACCGGGCCACGGGCCGGGCGCCGATGGGCCTGGTCCGCCGCCGCCACTTCGCCACCCGCGGCCGCAAGCTGCTGGGCATCGAGGACGAGCTGTTCGGCGAGGGCGCCGACCTGCTGGCCGGCGGGCTGGCCGTGTCCGACGACGGCAGCCGGGTGCGGGGCCACGGCTCGCTGATCGCGGCGCTGGAGGAGGCCCGCACCGGCCGGCTCAGCGACATCGTCGCCACCATCCAGGGCGAGCAGGACGAGGTCATCCGCTCGCCGCTGCCCGGCGTGCTGGTCGTCCAGGGCGGTCCCGGCACCGGCAAGACCGTGGTGGCCCTGCACCGGGCCGCCTACCTGCTCTACACGTACCGGTTCCCGCTCGAGGGCCAGGGCGTGCTGGTGGTGGGGCCCAACCGGCTGTTCCTCGGGTACATCGAGCGGGTGCTGCCCAGCCTGGGCGAGGCCGGCGTCGAGCTGGCGGTGCTGGCCGACCTGGTCGACAACGTGCGGGTCAGCGGGCGCGACACCCCGGCCACGGCCCGCATCAAGGGCGATGCCCGCATGTCCAAGGTGCTGGCCAAGGCCATCCGCGACCGCGAGCGGGGCCTGCGCGAGCCGCTGCGGGTCCCGTACGGCCTCCAGACCCTGGTGGTGCCGGCCAAGCGCACGGCCGAGATCGTGGCCGACGCCCGCCGCCGGTTCCGGATCCACAACGCGGGGCGCCGGTTCGTCGAGACCCAGCTGTTCCAGGCGCTGGCCGAGGTCAGCCGCACCCCGACCACGGCCGACGAGATCCGCGAGCGGGCCCGCACGGCACCCGAGGTGCGCGAGGCCCTCGAGCGCATGTGGCCGGTGCTGACCCCGGCCCAGCTGCTTCACGACCTGTTCGGGTCGCGGCCGCTGATCGACCTGGCCGCCGGCAAGCACCTGTCCGACGACGAGCGGGCGGCGCTGACCCGCCCCCGGCAGGACGACGTCGACGCGGTCGTGTGGACCCACGACGACGTGCCCCTGCTCGACGAGGCCCGGGCGCTGCTCGGCCCGACCCGCCGCCGGCGGTCCGGCAACGGCACCGACCCCGACGAGATCCGCACCTACGGGCACATCGTGGTCGACGAGGCCCAGGACATGTCGCCCATGCAGCTGCGCATGCTCGACCGGCGCTCGCTCAACGGCTCGATGACCGTGGTGGGCGACATCGCCCAGGCCACGGGCGTGTGGGCCCACCGCAACTGGGACGAGATCCTCGAGCACCTGCCCCAGCGGCGGCCGCCCGAGCGGGCCGAGCTGTCCATCGGCTACCGCATCCCCGGCCCGACGATGGACCTGGCGGCCAAGGTGCTGGCCGTCGCCGCCCCCGACCTCGACCCACCCGACTCGGTCCGCCAGAGCGGTGACGAGCCCCGCCTCATCGACGCCGGCGGCCTCGACGGGCTGGCCGACCGGGTGGCCGCGGTGGCGCTCGAGGAGCGCGAGGCGGTCGACCCCGGCACGGTCGCCATCATCGCCCCGTCCACCCTGGTCGACGACGTGGCGGCGGCGCTGACGCGGGCCGGCGTCGACTACGGGCGGGCCGCCCGCAACGGCCTCGAGGCCCAGGTCACGCTGGTGCCGGTCAGCCTGGTCAAGGGACTCGAGCTCGACGCGGCCGTGGTGGTCGAGCCGGCGGCCATCGTCGACGAGGAGGCCCAGGGCATGCGGGCGCTGTACGTCGCCCTCACCCGGGCCACCCGGCGACTGGCCGTGG